>NZ_BCBJ01000095.1:0-89495 GCF_001320605.1 Pseudomonas sp. NBRC 111133
CGATCACCAAGCGCTCCAGCGCAATCTGATGATCCCCACTGGACAGCCCATGCACACCCACGATCGCCCCGGCCCGCTTGGCCACCTGCTGGCAAACGCCACGCAGCTGGTCCGAGTCGCCATGGTGGATCACGGCGTCAAACGCCACTTCATCCTTGTTCCAGTCCGAAACCAGCTTCACCTTGGCCTGTAGCTCGCGCGGCAGGCGCTGGCGAAGGGCTTTGCCGGGTTCTCCGTCAGCCCATACCGCCGAGCTGCCCACCGCCAGCACGGCAGCGAACTGGGCCAGCAGGTCGGCCTCGTTGTCGGCCAGGCACAGCACGTGCTCGCGCGGCAGGATGGTGTAGCTGTTGCGCTCGCCGGTCGGGCCTGGCAGCAGGCGGGCGATGCCGCTCTGCGACTGGCTGGCGAACTGGCTGCACAGCGCGGCCAGGTCGGCCAGCTGGTTGCTTTCTGCCCAGGCCTTCAGGCCGTGCAGCGGCTTGATCAGCTGATCGTGCAGGGTGCGGTCCGGCTTGCCTTCGCCATCCTGGTGCTGGAAGTGGCGGCCAATGGCATCGGCCGGGCGGGTCGACAGCAGGCGGTACAGGTACAGCGGGCCGCCGGCTTTCGGGCCGGTACCAGACAGGCCTTCACCACCGAACGGCTGGACACCCACCACCGCACCGACGATGTTGCGGTTGACGTACATGTTCCCGGCGTTGGCGGTTTCCACGACTTTGGCGATGGTCTCGTCGATGCGGGTGTGCACGCCGAGGGTCAGGCCGTAGCCGGAGTTGTTGATCTGCTCGATCAACTGGTCCAGGTTGCGACGGTTGTAGCGCACCACGTGCAGTACCGGGCCAAAGATTTCGCGCTTCAGCTCGTCGAAGCTTTCCAGTTCGATCAGGGTTGGCATCACGAAGGTGCCGCGCTTGATCTCGGCGGCATCGGCGATTGCCACTTGATAGACCGAGCGGCCTTTCTCGCGCATGCCCTGGATGTGCTTCTCGATGCCGGCCTTGGCTTCGGCGTCGATCACCGGGCCAATGTCCACGGCCAGGCGGTCCGGGCAGCCCAGGCGGCTTTCGGCCATGGCGCCCTTGAGCATTTCGATCACGCGGTCGGCAGAGTCTTCCTGCAGGCACAGCACGCGCAGGGCAGAGCAACGCTGGCCGGCGCTGTCGAAGGCCGAGGACACCACGTCTATCACCACCTGCTCGGTCAGTGCCGAGGAGTCGACGATCATGGCGTTCTGGCCACCGGTTTCGGCGATCAGCGGGATCGGACGGCCCTGGTTGTCCAGACGGCCGGCGACGTTGCGCTGCAGCAGGCGGGCTACTTCGGTAGAGCCGGTGAACATCACGCCTTTGACGCGCTCATCACCCACCAGGCCGGCACCGACGGTTTCACCGCGGCCTGGCAGCAGTTGCAGCACGCCTTCAGGGATGCCGGCTTCCAGCAGCAGGCGCACGGCCTGGGCGGCGATCAGCGGGGTTTGCTCGGCTGGCTTGGCCAGCACCGGGTTACCGGCGGCCAGGGCAGCGGCCACCTGGCCAGTGAAGATCGCCAGCGGGAAGTTCCAAGGGCTGATGCACACCACGGGGCCCAGTGGGCGGTGGGCGTCGTTGCTGAAGTCGTTGCGGGCTTGTACCGCGTAGTAACGCAGGAAGTCCACAGCCTCGCGCACTTCGGCAATGGCGTTGGCGAAGGTTTTGCCCGCTTCGCGGATGAGCAGGCCCATCAGCGGCTGGATTTCGGCTTCCATCAGGTCGGCGGTGCGCTCCAGAATGGCGGCGCGCTCGGCGGGCGGGGTGGCCTGCCAGATCGGTGCAGCATTCAGCGCGCACTGGATGGCGTTGTCGACATCGGCGACGGTAGCTTCCTGTACATGGCCCACCACGTCGCGGTGGTCTGCCGGGTTTAGTACAGGTGCGGCGGCACCTTGGCTGGCCGCGCAGGCCAGCAGCGGGGCGGCTTTCCAGTCGTTGTGAGCGGTGGCCAGCATGGCGCAGGACAGCGACGCCAGGCGGTGTTCGTTGGCCATGTCGATACCGGCCGAGTTCGCGCGCTCGCTGCCATACAGTTCACGCGGCAGCGGGATACGCGGGTGCGGCAGGCCGATGTTGCCTTCCTGGGTGCCCATGCGCTCGATGCTGGCGACCGGGTCGGCAACCAGTTCCTGGATGGAAATCGAGTGGTCGGCGATGCGGTTGACGAACGAGGTGTTGGCGCCGTTTTCCAGCAGGCGGCGTACCAGGTAGGCCAGCAGTGTTTCGTGGGTGCCGACCGGTGCATACACACGGCACGGGCGGTTCAGCTTGCCATCGGCAACCTTGCCGACCACTTGCTCGTACAGTGGCTCGCCCATGCCGTGCAGGCACTGGAACTCGTACTGGCCCGGGTAATAGTTCTGCCCGGCAATGTGGTAAATGGCCGACAGGGTGTGGGCGTTGTGGGTGGCGAACTGTGGGTAGATGGCTTCTGGCACGGCCAGCAGCTTGCGGGCGCAGGCCACGTAGGAGACGTCGGTGTACACCTTGCGGGTGTAGACCGGGTAGCCTTCCAGGCCTTCGACCTGGGCGCGCTTGATCTCGCTGTCCCAGTAGGCGCCTTTTACCAGACGGATCATCAGGCGGTGGCGGCTGCGCTTGGCCAGGTCGATGACGTAGTCGATCACGTACGGGCAGCGCTTCTGGTAGGCCTGGATAACAAAGCCGATACCGTTCCAGCCAGCCAGCGATGGTTCGAAGCACAGACGCTCGAGCAGGTCGAGCGACAGCTCCAGGCGGTCGGCCTCTTCGGCGTCGATGTTCAGGCCGATGTCGTACTGCTTGGCCAATTGGGTCAGCGACAGCAGACGCGGGTACAGCTCTTCCATCACGCGCTCGTACTGGGCGCGGCTGTAGCGTGGGTGCAGCGCCGACAGCTTGATGGAGATGCCCGGGCCTTCATAGATGCCGCGGCCATGGGAGGCTTTGCCGATCGAGTGGATGGCCTGCTCGTAGGACGCCAGGTACTTCTGTGCGTCGTGCTCGGTCAGTGCCGCTTCGCCGAGCATGTCGTAGGAATAGCGGAAACCTTTGGCCTCGAAGCGGCTGGCGTTGGCGAGGGCTTCGGCAATGGTTTCACCGGTCACGAACTGCTCGCCCATCAGGCGCATGGCCATGTCGACGCCCTTGCGGATCATCGGCTCGCCGCTCTTGCCGATGATGCGGGTGAGCGAGGAGGTGAGGCCGGATTCGTTATGGGTGCTGACCAGCTTGCCGGTCAGCAGCAGGCCCCAGGTGGCGGCGTTGACGAACAGCGACGGGCTGTTGCCCAGGTGCGGCTGCCAGTTGCCAGTGCTGATCTTGTCGCGGATCAGTGCGTCGCGGGTGCCCTTGTCGGGGATGCGCAGCAAGGCTTCGGCCAGGCACATCAGCGCCACGCCCTCCTGGGACGACAGCGAGAATTCCTGCAGCAGGCCCTGAACAATACCGGCACGGCCACCGGCGCTCTTCTGGTTGCGCAGCTTTTCGGCGATGCCGGCGGCCAGCTTGTTGGTGGCCTCTGCCAGCGGGGCGCTCAGGCGCGCCTGCTCCAGCAGCATTGGCACCACTTCCTGCTCGGGGCGGCGGTAGGCGGCAGTGATTGCCGAGCGCAGCACCGACTGCGGCAGGATGCTTTCGGCGAATTCGAGGAAGCACTGGTGGCTGTGGTCTGCCTGGACTTCGCCGGCGTCGTCGGCCAGGTTGCTGACATGACCGTTGAGTTCGGTCAGGGTGGCACCACCCTCGAGCTTCTCCAAGTAGTTGAAGATCGCTTGCTTGATCAACCAGTGCGGCGTGCGGTCAATGGACTGCGCAGCTGCTTTGAGTCGCTCACGGGTCGGGTCGTCGAGTTTGACCCCAAGGGTGGTAGTCGCCATTTCTTATCCTCGTTATTGCCACGGTTGTGGCCTAAGCTGGCGTCAAGAGTATCTGTAGGATAATTCGGGTGCAACCAGGTGCAACCCAAATTTTTTGTGTAAAAGGTGCAACTCGTCTGACAGTCATTTCCACGCGATGGAAAGGGACGTTTTCTGTGCTTTTTATTCTGAAAAAACGGTTTGATACGCCAAAAAGGAGCAAAAAAGCAGCTTTATCGGAAAATGCACGGGCAGGTGCAACTTGCAAATGAAAAAGGGTTGCACCCGCTTTGTGTTGTTGCATAGCATTCGCCGCCTGGGTGCAACCGCCATGACTGCGGTTGCTAATGAGATAAAAACAAACGCCAGGGCACACGTATGGGCAACCCACTAACGATCACCTTCGTGATCTACATCGCGGCAATGGTGCTGATCGGCTTCGCCGCCTATCGCGCCACCAACAACCTTTCCGACTACATCCTCGGCGGTCGTAGCCTGGGCAGCGTGGTGACCGCGCTTTCCGCTGGCGCTTCCGACATGAGTGGCTGGCTGCTGATGGGCCTGCCGGGCGCGATCTACTTCTCCGGTCTTTCCGAAGCCTGGATCGCCATCGGCCTTACCGTCGGCGCCTACCTGAACTGGCTGTTCGTCGCCGGCCGCCTGCGCGTGCAGACCGAGCACAACGGTGATGCACTGACCCTGCCGGACTACTTCTCCAGCCGCTTCGAAGACAACAGCGGCCTGCTGCGGATCATCTCGGCCATCGTCATCCTGGTGTTCTTCACCATCTACTGCGCCTCTGGCATCGTTGCCGGTGCCCGGCTGTTCGAAAGCACCTTTGGCATGTCTTACGAAACCGCCCTGTGGGCCGGCGCTGCGGCTACCATCGCCTACACCTTCGTGGGTGGTTTCCTGGCGGTGAGCTGGACCGATACCGTGCAGGCGTCGCTGATGATCTTCGCGCTCATCCTCACCCCGGTGATCGTGCTGATCTCGACCGGCGGTTTCGACACCACCTTCGCTGCCATCGAGGCAGTGAACCCGGCCAACTTCGACATGCTCAAGGGCGCAACCTTTATTGGCA
Source organism: Pseudomonas sp. NBRC 111133 (assembly GCF_001320605.1). Classification (NCBI taxonomy): domain Bacteria; kingdom Pseudomonadati; phylum Pseudomonadota; class Gammaproteobacteria; order Pseudomonadales; family Pseudomonadaceae; genus Pseudomonas; species Pseudomonas sp. NBRC 111133. The sequence continues at coordinate 4,953 of NZ_BCBJ01000095.1, forward strand.
TCATTTCACTGATGGGCTGGGGCCTGGGCTATTTCGGCCAGCCGCACATCCTGGCGCGCTTCATGGCTGCCGATTCGGTGAAATCGATCGCCAGCGCCCGCCGTATCTCCATGACCTGGATGATCCTGTGCCTGGCCGGTACCTGTGCCGTGGGCTTCTTCGGTATCGCCTACTTCTCGGCGAACCCTGGCCTGGCGGGTCCGGTTACCGAAAACCACGAGCGTGTGTTCATCGAACTGGCCAAGATCCTGTTCAACCCATGGATCGCCGGTGTGCTGCTGTCGGCCATCCTGGCGGCAGTAATGAGCACCCTGAGCTGCCAGCTGCTGGTGTGCTCCAGTGCCCTGACCGAAGACTTCTACAAAGCCTTCCTGCGCAAGAACGCTTCGCAGGGTGAGCTCGTGTGGGTCGGCCGCCTGATGGTACTGGCCGTTGCCCTGATCGCCATCGCCATGGCGGCCAACCCCGAAAACCGCGTGCTGGGCCTGGTGGCCTATGCCTGGGCTGGTTTCGGTGCGGCCTTCGGCCCGGTAGTGCTGATTTCGGTGCTGTGGAAAGGCATGACCCGTAACGGCGCGCTGGCCGGTATCGTGGTGGGCGCGCTGACCGTGATCCTGTGGAAGAACTTCGACACCCTCGGGCTCTACGAGATCATCCCGGGCTTCCTGTTCGCCAGCATTGCCATTGTGCTGGTGAGCAAGCTGGGCAGCCCGTCGCAGTCGATGGTCAAGCGTTTCGAGACTGCTGATGCGGCTTATCACGCTGACAAGTAACACCCGCTGATTCGGTGTTGCCTTCTTCGCGGGCAAGCCCGCTCCCACAGGTGCTTCGCAGAACTAGAGATCTGCGCAAGTCCTGTGGGAGCGGGCTTGCCCGCGAATGGAGCTAACACCGATCGACAGCCAGGCCTGACTCCGCCTGCAAGGCAAGGTAAACTTGCCACCCCCGCAGGAGTTGCCATGAACTATCGTCACGCCTTCCACGCCGGCAACCACGCCGACGTCCTCAAACACATCGTGCTGACCCGCCTCATCGCCCTGATGTCGCGCAAGGAGCAGCCGTTCGCCTATATCGATACCCACGCAGGGCTTGGTCTGTACGACCTGCAAGGCGACCAGGCAACCCGTACCGGCGAGTATCTGGAAGGCGTTGCCCGCTTGTGGAATCGTGACGACCTGCCAGCCATGGCTGCCGATTACCTGCGCGTCATCAAGCGCCTGAACGCCGACGGCGAGCTGCGCTACTACCCCGGTTCGCCCGAGCTGGCCCGCCGCCTGATGCGCCAGCAAGACCGTGCTCTGCTCAACGAGAAGCACCCCGAAGACGGGCCGCTGCTCAAAGAAAACATGAAAAAAGACCCCCGCGTGGTCGTGCACCTGGGCGAAGGCTGGCATGTGCCGCGTGCCTTGCTGCCCGTGCAGGAAAAGCGCGCGATCATGCTGATCGACCCGCCGTTCGAGCAGGCAGATGAGCTCAAGCGCTGCACCAACGCCATGAAAGAGGCGATTGGCCGCATGCGCCAGACCGTCGCGGCCATCTGGTACCCGATCAAGGACCAGCGCTCGCTGACTCGCTACTACCAGGACCTGACCAGCACCGGTGCGCCGAAACTGCTGCGGGTCGAGCTGTATGTGCATCACCAGGACAGCCCGCAGGGGCTCAATGGCTCTGGCCTGGCCATCGCCAACCCGCCATGGGGGCTGGAAGAAGAGCTCAAGGAGCTGCTGCCGTGGCTGGCCAAGGAGCTGGCGCAGACCGATGGCAGCTACCGCATGGACTGGCTGATCGCCGAGTAATCAGGCACCACAACTCTCCTGTGGGAGCGGGCTCGCCCGCGAATACCGGCAAAGCCGGTGCCATGCATCGCGGCGCCTGCTTCGCGGGCAAGCCCGCTCCCGCAGGTTAATGCAGTGCCTCTGCTGATCTTTGCGTTATAATCCCGCCCTTTAGCCGCCACCCGCCCAAGAGGCCGCTGGCGCATTTTTACCGAATGAAGAGGCTAATCCCTTGGCATTGACGATCCTTGGCCTGTCCGGCGCCCTTAGCCATGACCCTTCCGCGGCCCTGTACATTGACGGCAAGCTGATTGCCGCCGCCGAAGAAGAGCGCTTCGTGCGTGACAAGCATGCGAAGAACCGCATGCCCTACGAGTCGGCGAAGTTCTGCCTGGAGCAGGCAGGCATCAAGCCGTCCGACGTCGACGTGGTAGCCATCCCGTTCGCCCCGATCAGCCTGTTCGGCAAGGCGCGCTGGCACTATGCCAAGCGCTATTGGTACGCCCCGGATCGTGCCCTCGACGCCATCCTGATGGGCAACCGTCGCTACAAACGCTACCGCAAGAAGATCGTCTGGTGCCTGGAGCAGCTGGGCTTCGACCCGAAAAAGGTCAAGATCGAGCCGGTCGAGCACCACCTGGCCCATGCCTCCAGTGCCTACCACTGCTCGGGCTTCAAGGAAAAAACCGCCATCCTCGGCATCGACGGTAAAGGCGAATACGCCACCACCTTCTTTGGCTACGGCGAAAACGGCAAGATCCACAAGATCAAGGAGTTCTTCGACCCGGACTCCCTGGGGGGCCTGTACGGCGCGATCACCGAGTTTCTCGGCTTCGAGATGCTTGACGGTGAATTCAAGGTCATGGGCATGGCGCCGTATGGCGACGCCAGCAAGTACGATTTCTCGCGCCTGGCCAGCTTCGAAAACGGCGAACTGGTGATCAACACCGAGTATGCCAACGTTATCGGCCTGCGCCGCTATAAAGAGAAGGGCAAGGGCTTCTACTTCTCGCCGAAGCTGATCGAATGGCTGGGCCCCAAGCGCGAAGGCGACGTCGCCGACGAGCCGTACATTCATTACGCGGCCAGCATGCAGGCGCTGTTCGAGAAACTGGCGCTGCAGATGATCGACCACTACCTGGGCGACACCCTGCGTGAAACCGGCAAGCTGGCCTTCGCTGGCGGCTGCGCGCTGAACGTGAAGCTGAACCAGAAGATCATCGCCCGCCCGGACGTGAAAGAGCTGTTCGTCCAGCCGGCCTCTGGCGACGCCGGTACTGCCGTTGGCGCCGCGGCCTATGTTTCCCACGCCCGTGGCGTACCGGTCGAGAAGATGGAGCACGTCTACCTCGGCCCGTCGTACTCCAACGAAGACGTGATCGCGGCCTGCGCCCGTCACCCGAACCAGCCGAAGTGGCGCAAGCTGGAGAACATGCCTCAGCAAATCGCCCAGATCATGGTCGACGGCAACCCGGTGGCCTGGTTCCAGGGCCGCATGGAGTTCGGCCCGCGTGCCCTTGGTGGCCGTTCGATCATTGGCTGCCCGAGCGTTGAAGGCGTGGCTGACCGCATCAACCACCAGATCAAGTTCCGCGAACGCTGGAGACCTTTCTGCCCGTCGATGCTCGACACCGTCGCCCCGCAGATGATCAAGGTCGACCACCCGGCGCCGTTCATGACCTTCACCTTCGAAGTGGCTGAAGAGTGGAAAACCCGTGTGCCGGAAGTGGTCCACGAGGACGGTACTTCGCGTGCCCAGGTGCTCAAGCGTGAGTACAACCCACGCTACTACGACATGATGAAGGCGCTGGAAGACCTGACCGGCAACGGCGTGTCGCTGAACACCTCGCTCAACCGCCGTGGCGAACCGATGATCTGCTCGCCGACCGATGCCCTGAACATGTTCTTCGGCTCGGACCTGCAGTACCTGATCATGGAAGACATCTTGGTCGTGAAGGACGGCGCTGCCGCCTATGACCAGCCGCTCTGAACCGCGTATCCTGCAGTTCTGCCATGGCTATGACGGGCCTTTCCTGGATTGCGCCCGTCAGTACGCCAGCCTGTTCCAGGGGCGTGGCTACCAGGTCACCACGGTGTTCCTCACCGGCGCTGCCGACCCGCAGGTAGCGGCGGGCTGCGCGTCGGACGAGGTGCTGTTTCTGGAATTCAGCTCCAAGGCCGTGCGTGGCCTGAAGCTCGGCGCCATCCGTGCCTTGCGGCGGATCGCGGCCGAGCGCAATTTCGCGTTCTGCATTGCCCACCGCTTCAAGCCGATCTATGTGGCTCTGCTGGGTACCGGCCTGCCGGTGATTGGCGTGCACCATGCCTTTGGCGACTACGAGCGCAAAGGCCGCCGGCTGTTCGCCAACCTGTTCAGCAAGCGCCTGAGCCTGCTGGGCGTGTCGGACGCCGTGCGTGACGATATGCGCCGCTGCCTGCCGCAGTGGCCGGCCGACCGCATCCAGACCCTGTACAACCGCATTGATATCGACGCCCTGCAAGCGGCACTGGTGCCGCGCGCCGAAGCACGCCAGGCCCTGGGCCTGGATGCACAGGCATGGATCGTCGGGAATGTCGGGCGCCTGCACCCGGACAAGGACCAGGCGACCCTGTTGCGTGGTTTTGCTCAGGCGTTGCCAGTGCTGCCAGCCGGCGCCCGTTTGGCGATTCTCGGCAAGGGCCGGTTGGAGGCCAAGCTCAAGGCCCAGGCCGCCGAGCTGGGCATTGCCGGGCAGGTGGACTTCCTGGGCCAGATACCGGATGCACGGCGCTATTTCCAGGCGTTCGACGTGTTTGCCCTGAGCTCTGACCATGAACCGTTCGGCATGGTCCTGCTCGAAGCCATGGTCGCCGGTGTGCCGGTGCTCGCCACGGCGTGCGGCGGGGCTCGCGAAGTGGTCGAGGGTGTGGGTGTGCTGTTCCCGCTGGGCGATGCTGCACAGTTGGCGCAGGGGCTGAAGCATCTGGCTGTGCTGGACGGCGAGCAGCGTCAGGCCTGTGCCGAGCACATGCTGCAGCGTCTGCGTGAACGTTTCTCTGACCAAGCGGTGCGTGAGGCCTTCTGGCAGTTGCCGCAGGTAAGCGCGCTGGTGGGGCAGGCTTGATGCTCAATCGAATCCAGGCCTTCCGCGAACGTGGTTGGCAAGTTATAGACACCAAGGCCTATGCCGAGGCATGGGCGCGCTTTGGTGGCAGTGTTGCCACTCATCCGCTGGTGGTCGAACAGCTGGCAGACCTGGCACAGATCCCGGTGCGATACCTGGGCTGGCATCAGGCGGGTGAGCTGAAGGCCGCCATCCCGACCTGGGGGCGTCACCTGGCGCTGTCCAAGGATGTGCTCAAACGTGCCGGCAAGAAAGCCCTGTTCGATCTGGGCAATGCCGAAATCATCCTGCCGGCGGCAGCCGATGCTGCTGCACCGCTGCGCCATGCCGCGCGCTACCTGTCCGATCTGAACCAGGGCCGCTTCAGCGGCCTCAAGGCGCAGAAGGAACAGCTGGCCATGGCCCGCGCCCCTGAAGACCTGTCGAAGAAGTTCCGCTACAACCAGCGCCGCGAACTGCGCCTGCTGGAAGAAGCAGGTGGCGTGGTACGCCCGATCAGCGACTTCAGTGCGCAGGAAATCGCCAGCATGTACTGCGACCTGTTCCAGCGCCGCTGGGGCTTCCCGGCCACTGGTGCCGAGCACATGGCCCAGGTGCTGGAGCGCCTGCAAGCGCTGCTGATCGGCTCGGTACTGCTGCTGGATGGCAAGCCGATTGCCATTCAGCTGGTGTACCGCGTTGAAGCGCCGGAATGGATCAGCGTCGAGTACATCAATGGCGGCGTAGACCCTGAAACCAAGGCTTTCAGCCCGGGCAGTGTGCTGAGTTTCCTCAATACCCAGGCCGCCTGGGAAGACGCCCGTGCGCGCAACAAGCCGCTGCGGTTCTCGTTCGGCCGTGCCGACCGCGAGTACAAGGACCGCTGGTGCAACCCTGTGCCGGTGTACCAGGCGTGAGCCGCAAGCAGCAGTTGCTCAAGCGCCACCGGCGCAACAAGCGCCTGGGCTTGCTGGTGGGCCTGGTTGCGTTGCTCGCCTTGGGTGTTTTCAGCTGGTGGTGGCTGCCATTGCTGCTGCTGCCGCTGGTCTGGGCGGCTCACGAAGCCTGGTTTGCCGACCATCTGTTCTATGCCCCGGGCGAGGACTACGCCTACGACTTCGGTGAACAGGCGCGGGAAGTGCCTGCCAGCCTGCGCGATGGCCAGCTCCAGGCCGATTGCGTGCTGCAGGGTGACGAAACCCTCATGCTTGAGCTGCAGGTAAAAAGCACCTGGCTGGGGCGGTTTCTCGACCCTCGGGTAGAGCTGGGCGCTGCTGAGCAGGCTGACCGGCAAACGTTCGAGCGTGGTGTTGATGGCGTGCGGTTTCTCAACCTGACCGGCTTGGCCGTGCCCTTGCAAGCGGGTACCTTGCGCCTGCGCGGTCGCCATTGTCGGCTGCAAGGCCAGCTGCGCCTGTGGATAACCCCCGCTGTCGAGTTGCAACGGCGCCGGGTGATGGTGATCGCGCCGCACGCCGATGACGCCGAGCTGGCCGCATATGGCCTCTACAGCCAGGCCGACGAAACCTGGGTGGTCACCCTGACAGCTGGCGAAATCGAAGCCGAACACTACCAGCAGATGGGCCTGGAACAAGCCGAGGCCGCCCGCCTGAAGGGCCGCTTGCGTGCCTGGGACAGCATCGCCGTGCCGCGCTGGGCGGGTGTGCCGGAGTCACGTTGTGTGCAGCTGGGTTACTTCTGCCTGCAACTGCCTGCCATGCAGGCCGCGCCCGATCTGCAGGCTGCTTCCCGTGAAGCCGATCTGGCCGATATCCGTGTGTTCCGCCAGTTCAACCCGTTCCCGCTGCCGGCCGACCGCGATGGCGCGCCAACCTGGCACAACCTGCTGGCCGACCTGCGGGCCTTGCTGGAAATGGCCAAGCCTGAAGTATTGGTGATGCCGCACCCGCAGCTCGACCCGCACCCCGACCACATCTGCGCGCAGGCAGCCGTGCTGGAGGCCCTGCAAGGCGTGGCCTGGCAGCCGCAAACCTTGTTGTGCTACGCCAATCACCTGCACGACAACGACCGTTGGCCGATGGGCGACAGTGGCGACGGCGTGGCCTTGCCGCCGCAGTTGAGCGCAGCGCAGGCTTGGGCACCCTGCAGCCTGGTGCTGGATCTGGCCACGCAGCGCGACAAGGCCATGGCCCTGGGCATGATGCACGACTTGCAGCCGCCGGCCCCCTTCAAGCGCCGCTTGCGCCGCCTGCTGCAACGCTGGCTGGCCGGGCGGCAGCCCTCGCCTTACGGGGAGAACGAGTTCTTCCGCAAGGCCGTGCGCAGGCACGAACTGTTCTGGCGGCGTGAACTGTAAGCACGCCCCATGGTTGACCGCGATGGCGCAGAGCGCCCAAGGAACGTTATGAAAGTCCTATTTCTGGTACAGAAGGAACAGCGGGCTATTCTCGACCGCCTGTACGACGGCGTCGCGGCCAACTGCGAGTGCGACCTGCGCTGGCTGAGCAGCGATGACCAGCGCAACCTGTGCCGCTATTTCAAGCGTGAAGTGCAGGTCGAGCGCTATGACCGCATCGTGTTCTTCCTGCGCTTCAAGCAGGAGATTCGCCAGGTGGCCTTCATCCGCACCGTGCCGAACCTGGTCATCCTCGAGCACGACGCCTACCAGAACTACATCCCGTGCAAGTACACCGGCAAGTTCAGCGCCCATTACCGGCAGCTGCCATGGGCGCGGGTCATCAGCTCGGGTTACATGGTCAGCGAACGCCTGCGCCAGGAAGGCTTCGATGCGGTATTCGTGCCCAAGGGCTATGACGAGCAGTTGCTGGCCGATCAAGGGCGTGAGCGCGACATCGAACTGGCCTTCGTCGGCAGTGTCAACAGCGTGGCCTACAGCGGCCGCAAGGCGCTGCTGGACGAATTGGGGCAGGTCGAGAACCTGCTGGTCACCCGTACCAAGTCGGGCGAAGACTACTGCAACACGCTCAACCGTATCCGTTTCTTCGTCAGTGCCGACGTCGGCATGGGCGAATACATGATCAAGAATTTCGAAGCCATGGCTTGTGGCTGTGTATTGCTGGCATACGACCAGGGCGAAGAAGAGAACCGCGCGCTGGGCCTGCAGGACATGCACAACGTGGTGTTCTATGACAACATCCCGACCCTTCAGGAAAAGCTCCGCCGTTTGCGGGCAGACCCTGAACTGGCCCGGCAGATTGCAGAAAATGGTCGCCATCTGGCGGTTTCCCGTTTCAGTTTCGCCGCAGTTGGACGTAGCATCGTCGACCACATGCGCCCGGCGCTCAGGCCCCACCCGCCATTGTCTGCATGGCAGCGGCTGCGCCTGAAGCTGGGCATCTAAATAAGAGCTTTCACGCCCAGGAGCGGGTTGTTGAAGGCCGTTTGTCGCAATGCGGAGGGAGTCCGGTGCGCTTTTCAAATGAGAGTGACGTCACGCTCGTCGTGACCAGTTGTGGGCGGTTCGATCTGCTCAAAGATACCCTTGAGAGTTTCGACCGCTACAACACCGCGCCCATTCGCGAGGTATTCATCACCGAAGATTCCGGTGACGATGCTGTGCATGCCGCTGTGCCAGAGCACTGGAAACCGTACAGCAAGGTGTTCGTCAACCGGCCCAAGCTTGGCCAGTTGCCGTCTATCGACCTGGCCTACAGCCACGTCAAGACGCCGTACATCTTCCACTGCGAGGACGACTGGCATTTCTATCGCCAAGGCTTTGTCGAAGACTCGCGGGCCATTCTGGATGTGAGCCCCAACCTGTTGCAGGTGTGGCTGCGCAGCCATGCTCACGACCTGGCCATCCACAGCCCTTACATCCACTTGGGCGATCGGCAGGTGATCGCGGGTGTGCCTTGCTACCCGCTGCTGTCCGACAAGGCTGAATGGCAGGCGTTTTCGCTCAACCCCGGTCTGCGGCGTTTGAGTGATTACCAGCGCTGCGCGCCATTTGCCGCCTATGCTGGAGAGAAGGCGCTTTCCCGACGCTACGCTGAGTTAAATCTGACAGCGGTCACCTTGGAGGGTGATGCAGTATTGCACACTGGATTCGGTAATCACGTGACCTTGCCCATCGAAGTGGAGCGCAAGGCCAAACGCCGTCAACGTGATCGGATCAAACTGGCATTGACGCTGGTGACGGGTGCCTTGATCGGCATGGGTATCACCCTTTTTGTTCAATGAAGTCGCTGTCCCACCTGACATGAGCGGGAGAGGGCCCATGAACATCGTCAATATGATGTGGGCGGGTGGAACGCCGTACATGTCCATCCACAAGGTGCATCGCCAAGTGCTGTCGCACGCAGGTACCGATGCCCGGATCAGTAACTGGTTGCTGCTGGGAAGCGGGTTGTGTTGCGGGCTTGGCTCGACCCGGGAGTGGCACATGCCACTGCGTGCGCTGAAAGGGCGGCACCTGTGGCGCCTGTTGCGGCCCTGGTTGCGCTTGCGTTTGCGCAAGGCGCTTGCCGAGGCCAAGGCCGAGGTCGTGCTGCTCGACGGTATTGGTGTCGCGCGGCTGGTGCTACCGCTGTTGCAGAACAGCCCTCAGGTGCGGGCAAAGGTGCTGTTCCATGGCAAGACGCGCCTGAACAGTAGCGATGTACGCTTGTTGCGTATGTTCCCCGCCGAGCGCCTGAGCATCGCAGCGGTATCGCATACACTGGCCGAATCGCTGGAGCACGACTTGGGCAGGCCGGTGCAGACCCTGCGCATGGCGCTTGACCCGTTAGCGTTCGTCGAGCCGTTGTTGAGCCGTGACAGGGCCAGGCAGGCGCTGCAGTTGCCTGCTGCGAGCGGGGTGATGCTGGGCGCGGTAGGGCGGTTGGTAGAAAGCAAAGGCTTCGAGATGCTGATCGAGGCGTTTGCCCGGGCCAGCACACATCAGCCGGACCTGCAGTTGGCCATTATTGGCGAAGGTCCTCTGCACGCCGTGCTGCAAGAGCGTATCGATGTACTGGGCCTGGCCGCGCGCGTTCACCTGTGCGGTCACCGTGAAGACCTGCAGCAGTTGTATCGGGCGTTCGATTGGCTACTGGTGCCTTCTCGCTCTGAAGGCCTGGGGCTGGTGGTGCAGGAGGCGGTCATGGCCGACGTGCCGGTGGTGTGCAGCGACCTGCAAGTGTTTCGCGAACAGTTGCAGGATACCGGCGGTTACCTGCCGGTAGCCGATGAAGGGGCATGGGCCGAAGCAATCGAACGATGCACGTCCCTCAGCCCCCAGGCGGTAGCCGCCCGGCAGCGTCAGGCGCTGGCGCCGGAGCAAGCCTGGCAGGCCTTCTGCAATGGCTCGCAGAGCTTGCTGCGCAAATGACGTTCAGCGTGCCAGCAGGGCCGCCTCGAACGCAGCGAGGGGGAACCGGTCACCCAGGTTCTCCCGCTCGATATAGCGCACCATGTGCTGCACATTGCGACGAATCATGCGTGCCGACAACGGTGGGCGCAGGAAACGCATGTCGGCCACGTCGATCAGGCCCAGGCGCTGGTCGGGGGTAACCACCACGTTGCCCAGGTGCAGCGAGCGGAAGTACACGCCACTGTGGTGCAGCTGGCGAACCAGCTGAATCAGCTGCGGCAGGTAGGTATCCCAGCTGAACCCTTCATCGCGCGACATTTGCAGCAGGGTACGCCCGGGCAGCGGGCGATACAGCACGGCGGTACGGCCTGGCAGGTCGAGCTTGTGCTGGCTGATCACCTCGAGCGTAGGGATGCCCAGTTGCGCCAGGCGCGCGGCGTTATCGACGAAGCGCTGCGAGTAGGGGCGCAACAGTGCAGATGAAATCAGCCGCTTCCTACGAAAAACCTTGAGGAAATTTCCATCCTTGAGCAGGTAGACTTTGGCGCCATGGCTGTCTGCCTCAAGCACCTGTGCGCCTTGTGTCAGCTGATCGAAGTCGACCTGGGTGAGCCGGGAGCATTGCATGAATAGAGCCTTGTCGTCTGGCGAGCAAAATGACCGGCAATAATGCCGAAAATAATGCTGTTGCACCATGGATGGTGTCTTTGATTCATCGGGGGAAAGGATGTTGTATCAAAAAAACTGGGCACGGGCCTGGTTAGGTTTGGGTCTGGTCTGGTTCCTGGCAGCAATTGCCCTGGCACCGAGCAACAAGGTTTACCAGCAGGGGCTGGTGTTGTTTTTGTGGCTGCCAACGCTGGTACTGGCGTGGTCTGCTCGTGAAGTGCTGGTGCAAGCCTGGAGGCGCCAGCCGGCGCTGTGGGTGAGTGTGCTGCTGTTGTTGGCGTGGTGCGGGCTGAGCCTGGCCTGGTCGCCCGCAGAAGACCCAGGGCGCGAGATCAAGCGCCTTGTCTACATTCTGGTATTCCTGCTGGCATTCCCGCTGCTGGCGCAGCAAGGCAGGGCCCGCATTCGTCAGCTGTTGCTGCTTGGCAGCAGCCTGTTGGCCGTCGCTGCGCTGGTCTCGATCATCAATTTCTACGGTTTGCAGGGCAAATCGTTGCTGGCCCGTCTGGCAGGCATTGGCGAGATCTCGCACCCGATTCTGGGGGCTTATGTCATTGGCTCGGCGGTGCTCTTCTTGCTGTACGACCCGCCGCGCCAGCGTGGTCTGCAGCTGTTATGGCTGGCGGCGCTGGTCTGTCTGGGCGCGTTTGCCATGCTCAGCCAGAGCCGCGGGGCGATTCTGGCCCTGGTGATCACCGTGGTGATCGCGCCGCTGTGGTTCCGCGATCGCCACAGCCAGGTGTTTTCCATCCTGGCGCTGGTTGCCACCGGCCTGGCGTTCTTCGTCGTATACGACCTGATCGCCAAGCGCGGCTCGTCCTATCGGCCGGAAATCTTCAATGCCGTCATCGATATGATTGCCGCACACCCCTGGACCGGCCTGGGGCTGGGGGCTCCCTACGACGTAAGTGCCGTGGGTAAACACTTTGACCACACCCACAACATGTTCACCCATGTTGCCGTGGAAATGGGGATCCCTGGCATGCTGCTCTGGGTCATCGTGTGGTTGTTCACCCTGGGCGAAATCGTCCGTGCGCGCGGCACGCTGTTTGGCAAGATCCTTCTGGGGTTCTGGGTGTACTCGACCCTGGCCATGCAGTTCGATGCCGCCAGCCTCACCGGTACGCCGCGCGCCGAGTGGTTCATCAGCTGGCTGCCTGTCGGCCTTGCCATGATGCTGCCATGGGGGCGTGCCGAAAATGGCGCCTGTGGTAAAATTTCCGGTTCAACCTGAACAGCGAGCTCGATAATGGCCGAAACACCGCGACCGGCGGAGCACAACTCCAGCCTGAAGATCTACTTCCGGCTGCTGAGCTATGTGAAACCCTATGTCGGCATTTTCCTGCTGAGCATTGTCGGTTTCGTGATCTTTGCCTCGACCCAGCCAATGCTGGCGGGCATCCTCAAATACTTCGTCGATGGGCTGAGCAACCCCGAAGCGGTGTTGTTCCCCAACGTGCCCTACCTGCGCGACCTGCAATTGCTGCAGGCGGTGCCGCTGCTGATCATCCTGATCGCCGCGTGGCAGGGCCTGGGTTCGTTCCTCGGCAACTACTTCCTGGCCAAGGTGTCCCTGTGCCTGGTGCATGACCTGCGGGTGGAGTTGTTCAACAAGCTGCTGGTGTTGCCCAACCGCTATTTCGACAACCATAACTCCGGGCACCTGATTTCGCGCATTACCTTCAACGTGACCATGGTCACCGGCGCGGCGACCGATGCCATCAAGGTGGTGATCCGCGAAGGCCTGACCGTGGTGTTCCTGTTCGCCTATCTGCTGTGGATGAACTGGCACCTGACCTTGGTGATGGTCGCCATCCTGCCGGTAATTGCGGTGATGGTCAGCGTTGCCAGCAAGAAATTCCGCAAACAGAGCAAGAAGATCCAGGTGGCCATGGGTGATGTCACCCACGTTGCCTCGGAAACCATCCAGGGCTACCGCGTGGTGCGCAGCTTCGGTGGCGAGGCCTATGAGGAGCAGCGTTTCGGCAAGGCCAGCCAGAGCAATACCGACAAGCAATTGCGCATGACCAAGACCGGCTCGCTCTACACGCCGATGCTGCAGCTGGTGATCTACAGCGCCATGGCCGCGCTCATGTTCCTGGTGCTGTTCCTGCGCGGTGAGTCCACGGCGGGCGACCTGGTTGCCTATATCACCGCGGCCGGCCTGCTGCCCAAGCCGATTCGCCAGCTTTCGGAAGTCAGCTCGACCATCCAGAAGGGCCTGGCCGGTGCAGAAAGCATCTTCGAGCAACTGGACGAAGAGCCTGAGCTGGACACCGGTACTGTCGAGAAGGAGCGGGTGGAAGGGCGCCTGGAAGTGCGCAACCTGAGCTTCACCTACCCGGGTACCGAGCGCGAAGTGCTAAGCGACATCAGCTTTGTCGCCGAGCCAGGGCAAATGATCGCCCTGGTGGGCCGTTCCGGCAGCGGCAAGTCGACCCTGGCCGCGCTGATCCCGCGCTTCTATCACCACGACCAAGGGCAAATTCTGCTCGATGGCGTGGAAATCGAGAACTATCGCCTGCGCAACCTGCGCCGCCATGTTTCGCAGGTGACTCAGCACGTCACCCTGTTCAACGACACCGTGGCCAATAACATCGCTTACGGCGACCTGGCTGGCGCCCCGCGCGCAGATATCGAAGCCGCTGCAGCCGATGCCTACGCCAAGGAGTTCGTCGACCGGTTGCCGAAGGGCTTCGATACCGAAGTGGGTGAGAACGGCGTGCTGCTTTCCGGCGGCCAACGCCAGCGCCTGGCGATTGCCCGGGCGCTGCTGAAAAACGCACCGCTGCTGATCCTCGATGAAGCCACTTCGGCACTGGATACCGAGTCCGAGCGGCACATCCAGGCCGCCCTGGACCATGTAATGCAAGGCCGCACCACGCTGGTGATCGCCCACCGCCTGTCGACCATCGAGAAGGCCGATCAGATCCTGGTCATGGACCAGGGTCGCCTGGTGGAGCGTGGCACCCATGCCGAACTGCTTGCGGCTAATGGCCATTATGCCCGCCTGCACGCCATGGGCCTGGATGAGCCGGTCAAGGCCGATATCACCTGAGTCCTCCCTGATCGGGGCCTTAACGGCCCTGATTGTCACGGGAATTTTCCGGGGACGATCTGGCCATAAAGCCGTCGTCTACCCTGTGCTAATATCCTGCCCCTGTTCATTATTTCCATATGGGTTGCCCATGAAGTTGTCCATGCCGCGTTTCGATCAAGCCCCGGTACTGGTGGTCGGCGATGTCATGCTCGACCGCTACTGGCATGGCGGTACTTCGCGTATTTCGCCTGAGGCGCCAGTCCCGGTGGTCAAGGTCGATCAGATCGAAGATCGCCCAGGCGGTGCGGCCAACGTTGCCTTGAACATCGCTGCGTTGGGCGCGCCGGCGTCGCTGATCGGCGTCACCGGCCAGGATGAAGCTGCCGACAGCCTGGCCAATAGCCTGCAGGCTGCCGGTGTGCGTTCGGTGTTCCAGCGCATCGCGCATCAGCCGACCATCGTCAAGCTGCGGGTCATGAGCCGTCACCAGCAGTTGCTGCGTATCGATTTCGAAGAGCCGTTCGCCACCGACCCGCTGTCGCTGGGCGCGGAAGTCGACAGCTTGCTTGAAGGCGTCAAGGTGCTGGTCCTTTCCGACTACGGCAAGGGCGCACTGAAAAACCACCAGAGCCTGATCCAGGCGGCGCGAGCCAAGGGTATTCCGGTGCTGGCCGACCCCAAGGGCAAGGATTTTTCCATCTACCGCGGTGCCAGCCTGATCACCCCGAACCTCAGCGAGTTCGAGACCATCGTTGGCCGTTGTGCCGATGAGGCCGAGCTGGTTGCCAAAGGCGTGCAACTGCTGCAGGACCTGGACCTGGGCGCCTTGTTGGTTACCCGTGGTGAGCACGGCATGACCCTGCTGCGCACGGGGCAGCCAGCGCTGCACCTGCCGGCGCGGGCGCGCGAAGTGTTCGATGTGACCGGTGCCGGTGATACTGTCATCTCCACCCTTGCGGCGGCCATTGCGGCTGGCGAGGACCTGCCCCACGCGGTGGCGCTGGCCAACCTGGCGGCAGGCATCGTGGTTGGCAAGCTGGGTACGGCTGCGATCAGCGCCCCTGAACTGCGCCGGGCCATCCAGCGCGAAGAAGGCTCCGAGCGCGGTGTGCTGGGCCTTGAGCAGTTGCTGCTGGCCATCGATGATGCGCGGGCGCACAAAGAGAAGATCGTCTTCACCAATGGCTGCTTCGACATTCTTCACGCCGGGCATGTCACCTACCTTGAGCAGGCGCGGGCCCAGGGCGATCGCCTGATCGTCGCGGTCAACGACGATGCCTCGGTCAGCCGCCTGAAAGGGCCTGGCCGGCCGATCAACAGCGTCGACCGGCGCATGGCCGTTCTGGCCGGCCTGGGGGCGGTGGATTGGGTGATCAGTTTCCCTGAGGGCACGCCGGAAAACCTGCTGAGCCAGGTCAAGCCGGATGTGCTGGTCAAGGGTGGCGACTATGGCATCGACCAGGTGGTGGGCGCCGATATCGTCAAGGCCTATGGCGGTACCGTGAAGGTGCTGGGTCTGGTCGAGAACAGCTCGACCACGGCGATTGTCGAGAAAATCCGCAAAAATTGATTGGGGCCGCTTTGCGGCCCTTCGCGGGCTTGCCCGCGAAGGGCTGCAAAGCAGCCCCAGGATGTCACTTGTGCAATGAGGTCCGAGCCCGCTCCAGCAGCGCCCGCGCCTTGTCACCAAACCGCTGCAAGTGCGATGCCCGCAACGGCTTGGGCTCCACCAACCCCTGTTGCTTCACCCAGTCCTTCCAGCGCACTCGCTCGTCCTTCACCACCCAACCTTCCTGCCGGGCAAAACTCTCTGCCAGGTACAGCCCACGCGTACTCGCCGGTACCAGTTCATCCTTCTTCAGCGTATACAGCTCCGCCAGCGGTTGGCCGTCCTTCAACGGCATCAGGTACAGGTCTGGCCGTTTGCGGTTGAGTCGCGCCACCAGCTGGCCGCTCTCCAGTCGCTCATCGACGTGGAACAGGCTGAGCTTTTTGGCTTCACGGGGCACCTGCAGACGCATATCGTAGATCAGTTGCAGCGAGGCGGTGGGCAAGTGCACATAGGCCCGTGGCCGCTCCAGTAGCATCAGGTTGCCGCAGTGCACGGGGCGGGCGGCGCCGGACTGCGGGGTCAGCAGGAAGTGCGGTGTTTCGCGATAGTGCAGGGCGGCGGCGTACGGCACGGGCAGCCAGGTATCATTGAAGCGCCCGCCCAGCCAGCCTTCCGGGGTTTCCAGCAGGCATTCCTCAGCCACTTCCTGCACCGCCGTGTGCAACGGCAGGTTCAGCTCCTGTGCCGGTACATAGCCGGAAATCAGTTTCAGCACCACATCGCCCCGGTCTTGCCGGCGCTGGCGCACCAGCACCCAGTAATCACGGTTTTGCCAATGCAGGGTAAGGCGCACCGACACACCCAGGTTGGCCAGTTCGGCCACGAAGTGCTGCGTGTCGGGTAGCTGGATGGCCTTGCGCCGCTGCTGGGTCTGGGCAAAGTTGAGCGGCATGCCGATACTTTGATAAATCAGCCCATCGGGCGTGGCCTCCACATGCAGCGGCAGTGTCTTGAAGTTGCTCGGGTTCTTGCGGATCAGCGTTCGCGCCACGAGGCTCCTCCTTGCGTCGGGTCAGTCGCCAGGCCCTTGGGCCTGGGGTAACTCAATGCTGGCCCAGGATACGGGCGACGGTGGCCACATTGTGGGCCAGGTGCAGCGGGTTGATGGTGCCGACGATAGCACTGCTGACGCCCGGGTGGGCGAACAGCAGTTCGAAGCTGGCCTGCACCGGGTCAACGCCCGGGGCCAGGCAGACATGTCCACTGGCCAGGGCCTTCTTTACCAGGATGGCCTTGCCGTGTTCGGCAGCGTAGTCCAGCACCGGGCGTTCTGCCTGCTCGTTGAGGTTGTAGGTGACCATGGCGCAGTCGCCCTGTTCCAGTGCTTTCAGGCCGCCGGCCACGGTCTTGCCGGACAGGCCGAAGCCGAGGATCTTGCCCTCCTGCTTCAGTTCAGCCAGGGTCTGGTAGACCTCCTGCTGTTCGAGGATTGCCAGGTCATTGCCGTCGGAATGCACCAGCACCAGTTCGATGCGGTCGGTCTCCAGGCGGCGCAGGCTGCGCTCCACCGAGCGGCGGGTGTGGGCGGCACTGAAGTCGAAGTGCGACTGGCCGTTGTCGAATTCTTCACCGACCTTGCTCACGATCACCCACTCGTTGCGTTGGCCGCGCAGCAGGGGGCCCAGGCGTTCTTCGCTGCGGCCATAGGCCGGGGCGGTGTCGATCAGGTTGATGCCCAGCTCGCGGGCCTGGGCCAGCAGCAGGCGGGCTTCGTCGTCACTGGGGATGGTGAAGCCGGTGGGGTACTTCACGCCTTGGTCGCGGCCCAGTTTGACGGTGCCCAGGCCCAGCGGTGAAACCTTGAAACCGGTGCTGCCCAGCGGGCGATGGAAGTCGTGCAGGGTGGGCAGTGTCATGGCAGCAGTTGCTCCCAGGCAGGAACACCCAGCGGTGGGCGTGGCAGGCCGGCCAGGTCGGCTTGTGCCTGTGGGCGGATGCCGTCGCGCTCCAGGTGGCTGATGACCCGGTCGCTGAAGTCTGGCGCCAAGGCCAGCTTGGTCGGCCAGCCCACCAACAGGCGTTGCTGGTCGGCGAGGAAGGCGTTGTCCGGGCGCACCAGGCCGGACTGCGCAGGTTCGGCGCGGTCGACGCGCAAGGTGGCCCAACGGACCTGGCTTTGATCTACCCATGGCAACAGGCTGGCTATTTCCTTCTGCGCCGCCGCAATCTGTGCTGCCGGCTCACGTGCCACGCCATCGGCTTCAGCCAGATCGCCGCCCAGGTACCAGACCCATTGGCCATCAGCAGCCGGGTGAGTCGTGACTGTTACCCGTGGCTTGGGGCCGCCGCCCAGGCAGTGCGCATACAGCGGCTTGAGGTCAGGGCCCTTGGCCATGACCATGTGCAGCGGGCGGGTTTGCATCGCCGGCTGCTTCAGGCCCAAGGCATGCAGCAGGTCCTCGGTGCCGGCACCGGCGCTGAGCACGATACGCTGGGCGCGGATGTCGCGGCCATCGACGCGCAGGCCGACCAGTTCGTCGCTTTCGCGCAGCGGCTCGATGCGTTCCCCGGCCAACAGGCTGTCGCCCGCCAGGTCGGCCAGGTTGGCCAGCAGGCTGGGTACGTCGATGACCAGTTCGGCCAGGCGATAGACCTTGCCCTTGAAGGCACGGTCTTGCAGGGCCGGCGGCAGTTGTTCGCCTTTTACCTGGTCGACCCGGCCGCGCACGGCCTTGCTCGCGAAGAAGCTGGTGAGGTTGCCGGCCAGGGTGCCTGGCGACCACAGGTAGTGGGCCTCGGACAGCAGACGGGTGTTGCTCAGGTTCAGCTCGCCGCTGCCGCTCAAGGCTTCGCGCCAGCGGCGCGGCATGTCGGCAATGGCTTCCGAAGCACCGGTGAGGGCGCCTTGCAGGGCGTACTTGGTACCGCCGTGAATGATGCCTTGAGACTTGATGGTCTGCTCGCCGCCAAGGCTGGCGCGCTCCACCAGCACTGTCGAATACCCCAGGCGGCGCAGGCGGGCATTGAGCCAGAGGCCTGCGACCCCGGCGCCGACGATCAGCACGTCAGTGGAAATGGCAGATGGCATGGCGGTACCTCGAAGACTGGGACAGCTGGCAAGTATACAGGCAGCTTCAGTGCCCGGCAGTCTTGGAGAACAGCTGAATCACCACCACCCCACCCACGATCATCGCCATCCCCAGCATTGCCGGCACATCCAGCTTCTGCCCGTAGATCACCAGCGCCGCCACACTGATCAGCACAATCCCCAGCCCCGACCAGATGGCATAGGCAATGCCCACCGGAATGCTGCGCACCACCAGGGTCAGCATCCAGAACGCGATGCCATAGCCAACCACCATCAGCAGCAACGGCAATGGCGTGCTCAGGCCTTTCACTGCTTTCATCGAAGCGGTGGCAATGACTTCGGCGCAGATGGCGATGGCGAGGTAGGTGTAGGCATTCATGGCAGGATCCTCCGATAACTGGTCGGGCATTCTAGACCCTACCTGGATGGGGTAAAGTCATTACCTATCAGTTGGGGAGATAGGTTGATGGCCGAGCAATGGAACCTTGAGCAACTGCGCACCTTCCTACGCGTCGCTGAACTGCGCTCGTTTTCTGCCGTGGCCCGGGAGCAGCGCAAGGCGCAGTCGGCCATCAGCAGCGCGATTGCCCTGCTTGAAACCGACCTGGGGGTCACCCTGTTCGAGCGCAGCAGTGGCCGGCAGCCTAAGCTGACCGAGAACGGCAGTGCGTTACTGGAAGATGCCCGCGAACTGCTGCGACAGTGCGAACGTCTGGATGGCCGCGCCCTTGCGTTGATGCGCGGGCAGGAGGCTTTGCTGCGGGGGGCGCAGGACGAAGCCATGCCTTATCAGCCGGTGATAGACAGCCTCGATGAGCTCGCCAGCCGCTACCCCTATCTGGAGGTGCAACTGGCCAGTGGTGCGCAAGGTGATGTGGCGCGCAAGCTGGTGGAACGCCGCGCCGACCTGGGCCTGTTCTTTCACCACGAAAGCATGCCGACATCACTGGAGCGGCGCGCCTTGGGCAGTGTGGAGATGGTCACGGTGTGCGCCGTCGGCCATCCGCTTGCAGGTGAGGGTCGGGTCACCCGCCAGCAACTGGCCCGCCACCGGCAACTCCTCATCACGCCACAGCAAAGCGGTTACCCCGGCGGCGAGGCAGTCAGCCCGCAGGTGTGGCGTGCCGACAGCTTCTACGCCATGGCCGAATTGCTGATGCGCGGCCTGGGCTGGGCCTGGTTGCCGCGGCATGTGGTGCAGTACCCGACTTATCAGGCGCATATGGTCGAGCTGGACAGCGAGTGGCGCCCGCCTGCACTGGTGGCAGAGCTGGCCTGGCGCCGTGATGAGCCACTGGGGCCTGCGGCGCAGTGGCTGGCCGAGCGCTTTGCAGTGCACTTGCGTGCGATCGGGTAAACTCCGCCGCCATGAACAGAACACTCTATACCTTGCTGTTTCACCTGGGCCTGCCATTGGTTGCGCTGCGCCTGTACCTGCGCGCACGCAAGGCGCCGGCCTATGGCCAGCGCATCGGCGAGCGCTTTGCCTTCAAGCTGCCGGCCATGCGCAGGGCAGGCATCTGGGTGCATGCGGTGTCGGTGGGCGAAAGCATCGCCGCCGCGCCAATGGTGCGGGCCTTGCTGAAGGCCTACCCGGAACTGCCAATCACGCTTACCTGCATGACGCCGACCGGTTCCGAGCGCATTCGCGCCATGTTCGCCGACGAACCGCGCGTGCAGCATTGCTACCTGCCCTACGACCTGCCCTGGGCGGCCGGGCGTTTTCTCGACCATGTGCAGCCCAAGCTGGGCATCATCATGGAAACCGAGCTTTGGCCCAATCACATTCACCAGTGCGCCAAACGCGGCATCCCGGTGGCGCTGGCCAATGCGCGCTTGTCCGAGCGCTCGGCCCGTGGCTATGGGCGCTTTGCCAAGCTGACACGGCCAATGCTGGCGCAGATGAGCCTGATTGCCGTGCAGACCGAAACCGAGGCCCAGCGCTTCCGTGATTTGGGCGCGCGCGCTGAGTGCGTGCAGGTCACCGGTTCGATCAAGTTCGACCTGAAGATTGATGAGCAACTGCTTCCGCGCGCCCAGGCGCTGCGTGCGCAATGGGGGGCTGAGCAGCGCCCGGTGTGGATTGCGGCCAGTACCCATGAAGGCGAGGATGCGCTGATTTTGCAGGCGCACCGGCAGTTGTTGCAGGTGCATGGCGATGCGTTGCTGATCCTGGTGCCGCGCCATCCCGAGCGATTCAATGCGGTACATGTGCTGTGCTGCGAGCAATTCGCTACCGTACGGCGTTCTGCTGGCACGCCCGTCGAGGCGCAAACCCAGGTATTGCTTGGCGATACGATGGGTGAGCTGTTGTTCCTGTATGCGCTGGCCGACATTGCCTTTGTCGGCGGTAGCCTGGTGGCAACCGGTGGGCACAACCCGCTGGAGCCGGCAGCGCTGGCGTTGCCGGTGCTGATGGGGCCGCATGTGTTCAACTTCCTTGAAATCAGCGCGATGCTGCGTGAGGCGGGGGCGTTGCAGCAGGTGGACGATGCCGACGGGCTGGCCGGGGCGGTGCGGCGGCTGGTCGAGTTGCCGCAGGATGCCCAGCGCATGGGCGAGGCGGGTAGGGCGGTGATGCGGGCCAATCAGGGCGCTTTGCGGCGCTTGCTTGATGGCCTTGGCGCGCTCATCCGCTGATTTTTGTGTTGGCTTTTTCGCGGGCAAGCCCGCTCCCACAGGATTGATGCATACGTAGAAAACTGCACAGCCCCTGTGGGAGCGGGCTTGCCCGCGAATGGTCCAACACCTATCTCAAGGCCTGCGCTCGAAGTTCTTGGCCGCTGCAGCCGCCAGGTCCGGTGGCAGGAAGTCCTTGTCCGGGTTGTAGTCCGGCTTCAGGTAACGCTTGAGGTCCGCCAGGTCTTGCGGGCTCAACGTACCCGCCGCTTGCTTCAGGCTCAGGTTGTCCAGAATGTAGTCATAGCGGCTGTTGTTGTAATCCCTCACCGAGGTATACAGCTGGCGCTGGGCATCGAGCACGTCGACGATGTTGCGGGTACCGACCTGGTAGCCGATTTCAGTAGCCTCCAGCGCACTCTGGTTGGAGATGATCGACTGCTTGCGCGCCTGCACCTGTTCCACGTCGGTGTTCACCGCGCGGTGCAGGTTGCGGGTGTTTTCCACCACCTGGCGGCGCAGGCTTTCGCGCTGCTGCTCGCTCTGGCTCAGGCGCTGGTAAGCCTCGCGTACCTGCGAGCTGGTCAGGCCGCCGCTGTAGATCGGAATGTTCAGTTGCAGGCCCACGCTGGTCTGTTCCACATCGCCGCTGTAACGCACGCCTAGTTGCGAAGGGTTGGTGAAGCCCAGGCTGTCGTTGTCACCCTTCTGGTACTTGGCCACTGCATCCAGGGTCGGCGCATGGCCGGCCTTGCGCTGGCGCAGGGTTTCTTCAGCGGCGGACACCGCGTAGTTGGTGGCCAGCAGGTTGAGGTTCTGGCGCCCGGCAGTTTCGACCCAGGCCTTGGCGTCGTTGGGCGTTGGCACCTGCACCGGCAGGCTATGCACCACACCCTGAATCGAGGTGTATTCACGGTTGGTCAGGGTGACCAGTGCTTCAAAGGCATCCTGCACCTGGCGCTCGGCAATGATCCGGTTGGCCCGGGCCGTGTCGTAGCTGGCCTGGGATTGCAGCACGTCGGTCTTGTCCGACAGGCCCACATCGAAACGCTCGTTGGACTGGTCGAGCTGGCGCTTGAACGCGGCCTCTTCGGCTTTGGTGGCGGCCAGGTTGTCCTGGGCACGCAGCACGGCGAAGTAGTTCTGCGCAGTTTGCAGGATCAGGTTCTGTTCAGTGGCCGACAGCTCCAGCGCCGCCTGTTCGTTGACGGCCTCGGCTGCCTGCAACTGGAACCAGCGGTCGGCGCGGAAGATGGGCTGGGCCAGCGTCGCGCTCCATGAGTTACCGCTGCGGTTGGAGGTGATGGAAGGCTCGTCCAGCTTGGTGCGGGTGTTCATCATCTCGGCGCCAGCCGACAGGTTGGGCAGCAACCCGGCGCGGGCCTGTGGCACCACTTCGCGGCGGGCGCCGTAATCGGCGCGGGCGGCGGCCAGGTCGGCGTTGTTGTCCACCGCTTCCTGGTAGACGCTGACCAGGTCGGTCTTCACTGTCGGGGGCACGTCCGCTGCCCAGACCACTCCGTTGGACGCACAAGACACGGCTATCGCCAGTGAGAGTTTGCGCAGCATAGAGGCAATCCTTGTACGAAATTTAATTACTGAACTGTTGAGTATCGGATGACGGGCCAGTGTAGTGCCATGCGCCCCCGGCAACAATCGCCTGGTGTGCCTTTCATCAACCGCGCATTTACCCGCTTGGCTTTGCCGACCACTCCAGTCTAGACTGCGCATGTTCTTGTCGGGGTGCCTTGAAGCAAAGGCTGAGATCGCAGAGGTGCGGATCCCGTTGAACCTGATCAGGTTAGCGCCTGCGTAGGGAACAAGATTGCTCGCCTTCCCGGGGAGCCTCTTGTGCCAGGTCCGGGAATGTCGCAGCTGCATGCAGCTTCAGGCACCCCCATATCCGGCACTGCACCCATCATGGGTGCGTCCGCGCCATTCAGGTTCACCCCGACATTCCACTGCTAGGAAGCCGTCTGGAGAGCCTGTGATGACCAAACAAGAAAAAGCGATCAACCTCAGCGAATCGGCACAAGTCGATCAGCAGTCCGTGCAACCGTTCCCGCGCTCGCGCAAGGTGTATGTCGAAGGCTCGCGCCCGGACATCCGCGTGCCCATGCGTGAAATCAGCCTGGACGACACCCCGACCGATTTCGGTGGCGAAACCAATGCCCCGGTGCTGGTCTACGACACCTCTGGCCCGTACACCGACCCCAACGTGATCATCGACGTGCGCAAGGGCCTGGCCGACGTGCGTTCGGCGTGGATCGACGCCCGTGGTGACACCGAGCGCCTGGACGGCCTGAGCTCCGATTTCGGCCAGCAGCGCCTGAACGATGCCGAACTGGCCAAGCTGCGCTTTGCCCACGTGCGCAACCCGCGCCGCGCCAAGGCCGGCGCCAACGTCTCGCAGATGCACTATGCCCGCCAAGGCATCATCACCGCCGAGATGGAATACGTGGCCATCCGCGAAAACATGAAGCTGCAAGAGGCCCGCGCCGCTGGCCTGCTCAAGGAGCAGCACGCCGGCCACAGCTTCGGCGCCAACATCCCGAAAGAAATCACCCCCGAATTCGTCCGCCAGGAAATCGCCCGTGGCCGCGCGATCATCCCGGCCAACATCAACCACCCGGAAGTGGAGCCGATGATCATCGGCCGCAACTTCCTGGTGAAGATCAACGGCAACATCGGCAACAGCGCACTAGGGTCCTCGATCGAGGAAGAAGTGGCCAAGCTGACCTGGGGCATCCGCTGGGGTTCGGACACGGTCATGGACCTGTCCACCGGCAAGCACATCCACGAAACCCGCGAGTGGATCATCCGCAACTCGCCGGTGCCGATCGGTACCGTGCCAATCTACCAGGCGCTGGAGAAGGTCAACGGCGTGGCCGAAGACCTGACCTGGGAGCTGTTCCGCGACACCCTGATCGAGCAGGCTGAACAGGGCGTGGACTACTTCACCATCCACGCCGGCGTGCTGCTGCGCTATGTGCCGCTGACCGCCAAACGTGTTACCGGCATCGTCAGCCGTGGTGGCTCGATCATGGCCAAGTGGTGCCTGGCGCACCACAAGGAAAACTTCCTGTACACCCACTTCGACGAAATCTGCGAAATCATGAAGGCCTACGACGTCAGCTTCTCGCTGGGCGACGGCCTGCGCCCTGGCTCGATTGCCGATGCCAACGACGCCGCGCAGTTCGGTGAGCTGGAAACCCTCGGCGAGCTGACCAAGATCGCCTGGAAGCACGACGTGCAGTGCATGATCGAAGGCCCGGGCCACGTACCGATGCAGTTGATCAAGGAGAACATGGACAAGCAGCTGGAGTGCTGCGACGAGGCGCCGTTCTACACCCTCGGCCCGCTGACCACCGACATTGCCCCGGGTTACGACCACATCACGTCGGGCATTGGTGCGGCGATGATCGGCTGGTTCGGTTGCGCCATGCTGTGCTACGTCACGCCCAAGGAGCACCTGGGCCTGCCGAACAAGGACGACGTGAAAACCGGCATCATCACCTACAAGATCGCCGCGCACGCGGCCGACCTTGCCAAGGGCCACCCGGGCGCGCAGATTCGCGACAACGCCCTGTCCAAGGCGCGTTTCGAGTTCCGCTGGGAAGACCAGTTCAACCTCGGCCTGGACCCGGACACTGCCCGTGCCTTCCACGACGAGACCCTGCCGAAGGAATCGGCCAAGGTCGCGCACTTCTGCTCGATGTGCGGGCCGAAGTTCTGCTCGATGAAGATCACCCAGGAAGTGCGTGAATACGCCGCCAAGATCGAGACCGTGGACGTGTCGGTCGAAGAAGGCATGCGCGAGCAGGCCGAGCGGTTCCGCCAGGAAGGCAGCCAGCTGTACCACAAAGTCTAAGTCGCAGCGCCTTACCCTGTGGGAGCGGGCGTGCCTGCGAACAAGGGCGAAGCCCTTGCCAGGCACCGCGGTGCTTGCTTCGCAGGCACGCCCGCTCCCACAGGGTGCTGTGTGCAACCCCTAATTCTTTTGGCGAACATAACAATGACCACCCCCAGCCAGTTTTCCCCCGACCACCCGGTCCCTACCCACCAGCGCATCTTCGGTGCCCGCGACCTGTTCTCGCTCTGGTTCTCTCTCGGCATCGGCCTGATGGTGCTGCAGGTCGGCGCCATGCTGGCCCCCGGTCTGGGCCTGGCGGGCGCCGTGCTGGCCATCGCACTGGGCACCGGCGTGGGCGTACTGTTGCTGGGGGCTGCCGGTGTGATCGGCAGCGACACCGGCCTGTCGGCTATGGGTACCCTGAAACTCAGCCTGGGCAGCCACGGCGCGCGCCTGCCGGCGCTGCTCAACCTGCTGCAACTGGTCGGCTGGGGCGCGTTCGAGATCATTGTCATGCGCGATGCCGCCAGCCTGCTGGGCGCGCGCGCCTTCGGCGAAGACAGTGCCTGGAACAGCCCGATGCTGTGGACCCTGTGCTTCGGTGCCCTGGCCACCTTGCTGGCAGTGAGCGGGCCACTGGCCTTCGTGCGCAAGGTACTGCGCGCCTGGGGTATCTGGTTGCTGCTGGGTGCTTGCGTCTGGCTGGCCTGGAACCTGTTCGCCAAAGCTGACCTGGCTGATCTGTGGAACCGCGCCGGGGACGGCTCGATGTCGCTGGCGGTGGGCTTCGACATCGTCATTGCCATGCCCCTTTCGTGGCTTCCGCTGATCGCCGACTACTCGCGCTTCGCCCGCAACGGCAAGCATGTATTTGGCGGTACGGTAGTGGGCTACTTCATCGGCAACACCTGGCTGATGAGCCTGGGCGTGGCTTACACCCTGGCCTTCGCTGCCAATGGCGAGGTCAATGCCCTGCTGCTGGCCCTGGCGGCCGCCGGTATGGGTATTCCGCTGTTGCTGATTTTGCTGGACGAGTCGGAAAAGGCCTTTGCCGACATTCATTCGGCGGCCGTGTCCACGGGTGTGCTGGTGCCGGTGAAGGTCGAGCACCTGGCCTTGGCCATTGGTGTGCTGTGCACCCTGATCGCTTTGCTGGCGCCGCTGGCCCAGTACGAAAACTTCCTGCTACTGATCGGCTCGGTGTTCGCGCCGCTGTTCGGCGTGGTGCTGATGGACCACTACGTGGTGCGTCGCCGTCGTCTGCCGGCCCAGGTGGGTGGTTTGCACTGGCAGGCGCTGCTGGCCTGGGTGGTGGGTGTGGCGGCTTACCATGTCATCGCTACACAAGCGCCGGACTTCGGGGCGACCCTGCCGGCACTGGTGCTGGCAGGGCTACTGCACGGGCTGTTGAGCCTCAGCCGCGGCCGGGAAACAGTTCAGGCTTGAGCACGCCATTCAGGCGCGGGTAAGGGATCTTCAGCTCTACGTGGCCCATGGAATAGGGCGCGATGGCGTAGACCTCATACTTGACCACGACTGCGCCGTACGTCAGGGCGATGTGCGGCGATTTCTTGAACGGCCAGGTTTTGACGAACTCGGCGTCCTTGTCCATGCCCACGCTCATCAGCCAGGCCCGGTGCGACTCTTCGACGGTTTTCCAGAAGGTGTCTTCCTGGCCGGGCACCAGCATGTCCTGCAGGGTCAGTACCTTGTCCAGCTTGCGCGAATAGTTGATGAAACCGCGCCCCGGCATGCCGTGGGCGCCACCGCTGTCCAGGTAACTGGACAATTCGATGATCACCAGCCCGTCATGCTGCTCGCGTACTTTGGCTTGCAGGTAGCTGCTGTTACGTTTGTCGGCGCTGGCCAGGTATTGCTGCTCGTAGGCCTGCAGGGTGCTCGGCGCGGTGCCATGCTGATTGTCTTCGGTCAGTTGCAGCAGGCGTTTTTCGACGATGGCGTCCAGCTTTGGCAAGGCCGGGAAGTGGACCATGTCGATGTTCACCAGCGGGCAGTCGCTTTCGCTGCAGCCGGGTTTCACGTGCTCCCAGGCGTCGCGCTTGACCTCGAGCGGGGTCCGGTAGTTGGGCGTGAACAGGCTCTGGCAGGCGCCCAGAGCGAGTGCCAGCACGGCCACGGATGTCAGTTTGACAAGTGTCATGATGATCCTTGCAGAACAGGGAAAAGTCGGCCTTTGACCGTCTGCGCGGCCTTCAGTTCGCCACTAAGCTAACAGAGTGAAGACCTGCTGTCCCGAGTGCGCCAGCGGTTGGCGGAAAGGGATGAAACCGGGAGGCGTGCAGAGTAGGATGGCGCGATGCAGTAACCAGGCGGTTGATGTAGCAACGAGGATTTCCATGTCAGACACATTGAATTCGGTGCCCAAGGCGGTCGAGATCGTCAAGCGGGCCAACTGTTTCCAGGGCTTCTACAAGCTCGACAAGGTGCACCTGCGCCACGAACTGTTTGCCGGAGGCATGGGCCGCGAGATCAGCCGCGAACTGTTCGTGCGCCACGATGCAGTGTGTGTACTGCCTTACGACCCGTTGCGTGATGAAGTGGTGCTGATCGAGCAGTTTCGCGTGGGCGCCATGGGCAAGATCGATAACCCCTGGCTGATCGAGATGGTCGCCGGGCTGATCGACAAGGACGAACAACCCGAGGAAGTTGCCCACCGCGAAGCCGAAGAAGAAGCAGGCCTGACGTTCAGTGCACTGTGGCCGATGACCCGCTACTTTCCGTCGCCTGGTGGCAGTGACGAATACGTTCATCTGTTCCTTGGCCGGTGCAGCAGCGAGGGTGCGGGCGGCCTTCATGGCCTGGAAGAAGAGGGCGAAGACATTCGCGTGCGCGTGTGGTCGTTCGAGGACGCCTTGCAGGCTGTGCGCGACGGGCGTATCTGCAACGCGGCGACCATCATCGGCCTGCAATGGCTGGCGCTGAACCGCGACGAAGTACGAGGTATGTGGAAGTGAACCTGCTGCGCGAGCGCTATCGAGTCGATCTGGTCGGGCTGCAGGCAGCCTGCGAGGCCAACTACGCCCGGCTGATGCGCCTGTTGCCCGACATGCGCACCACCCAGAGCTCGCGCCGTATCGGCATGACGCAGGGTGACCAGATGCTCGGTGTACTGGTGCTCGACGTGGTGCTGGCCTGCCCGTACACCACCACCCTGCATGTACGCCAGGAACACAGCCTGCCGTGGTTGCCGGTACCGCATCTTGAGGTGCAGGTTTATCACGATGCGCGCATGGCCGAAGTGGTCAGTGCCGAACACACGCGGCGCCTGCGCAGCATCTATCCGTACCCGAACGAGGCCATGCATCAACCGGACGAAAAGGCCCAGCTCAACCTGTTCCTCGGTGAATGGCTGAGCCATTGCCTGGCTTGCGGTCACGAACTGGCAAGTGTTCGCTGACATGCGGCCAGACCTGATGCGCCCTGTGCATGTGGTGCAACTGACCGACGCTCACCTTTTCGCCGATCCTGCCGGCAGCATGTTGGGCCTTAAAACCCGTGACAGCCTGCGCCATGTGGTGGCCCAGGTGCAGCGTGAGCAACCGCTTGTCGACTTGCTGCTGTGCACGGGGGACCTGTCCCAGGATGCCAGTGTTGCCTCTTATGAAGCGTTTCGTGAGCTGACCACGCCATTTGCCGTGCCCACCCGCTGGTTGCCGGGCAACCATGACGAAGCCCGGGTCATGGCCGAAGTGGCACCGGAGCTTGTGCAGGCGGTGACCGATATTGGCGCGTGGCGCGTGGTCATGCTTAACACCGCCGTGCGCGGTGCAAACCACGGGTTTCTTGAAGATGACCAGCTGGCGGTGCTGAAAGCCGCCTTGGAAGGCGCAGGTGAGCGGTATTGCCTGGTGTGCTTCCACCATCAGCCGGTGGACATCGGCTGCGCCTGGATCGCGCCGATCGGCTTGTGCAACGCCCAGGCACTGTTCGATATCGTCGAGGCTTATCCACAGGTGCGGGCGTTGCTGTGGGGGCATGTGCATCAGGAATGGGATGAAGTACGCGATGGCCGGCGCCTGCTGGCCACGCCGTCGACCTGCATTCAGTTCGCGGCGCGCAGTGAGGATTTCCAGGTGAGCGAGGAACACCCAGGTTACCGCTGGTTGCGCCTGCATGCCGATGGGCGGCTGGAGACCGGGGTTGAGCGGGCCACGGACTTTGAGGTGAAACTCGACTTCGATAGCCCAGGTTATTAGAGGAATTCAGGGCTGTTCCCACAGGGATTGCACAGGAGCTGATACTGGCAATTTGAAGAAATTATTGCGATGCCCGTTGTACTGCGTCAAAACCCGGCGAACGCGCTACACTGCGCGTCCCTGCGCCCGCATCATCAGGCGCAACGCCACAGTTTCCGGGGGCAGCATGTCGGGTTCCATCCTTTATATCCATGGCTTCAACAGCTCGCCGCTTTCCACCAAGGCGCGCCAGCTCGAAGCCGTGATGCAGCACCTGGGGCTGTCGGCCCAGCTACGCGTGCCTGCCTTGCACCACCACCCGCGCCAGGCCATCGCCCAGCTCGAAGCGGCTATCGCAGAACTCGGTGCGCCATTACTGGTGGGCAGCTCGCTCGGCGGCTACTATGCCACCCATCTGGCCGAGCGCTATGGCCTGAAAGCGCTGCTGGTCAACCCGGCGGTAACCCCGCACAAGCATTTCGACGGTTACCTGGGCACCCAGCGCAATCATTACAGTGGTGAAACCTGGGAGCTGACCCACGATCATGTGAAGGCCCTGGCCGAGCTGGAAGTACCGGCCCCGGTCGATGCCAGCCGCTATCAAGTGTGGCTGCAGACCGCCGATGAAACCCTGGACTATCGCCACGCCGAACACTATTACCGTGCATGTGCCCTGCGCATCCAGGCCGGTGGCGACCACAGCTTCCAGGGCTTCGCCCAGCACCTGCCGGCACTGCTGGCCTTCGCCGGCATTGCCCGCGGGCAGTATGCGGCGCTCGACTTTTCTGTATTTTGACTTTTTTGCACTCACCAGACTGACGAAGAGACCCTATGGCCAATCCCAGCGCTAGCGCCTATAACGCAGACGCCATCGAAGTCCTCTCGGGCCTTGACCCGGTCCGCAAGCGGCCGGGCATGTACACCGATACCAGCCGCCCCAACCACCTGGCCCAGGAAGTCATCGACAACAGCGTCGACGAAGCCCTGGCTGGCTACGCCCGTTCGGTGCAGGTCATCCTGCATGCGGACCACTCGCTTGAAGTCAGCGACGATGGCCGCGGCATGCCCGTGGACATCCACCCGGAAGAGGGTGTGTCCGGGGTTGAGCTGATCCTCACCAAGCTGCACGCCGGCGGCAAGTTCTCCAACAAGAACTACCAGTTCTCCGGTGGTTTGCACGGTGTGGGTATTTCGGTGGTCAACGCCCTGTCGACCCAGGTGCGTGTGCGCGTCAAGCGC
This sequence comes from Pseudomonas sp. NBRC 111133, assembly GCF_001320605.1. Classification (NCBI taxonomy): domain Bacteria; kingdom Pseudomonadati; phylum Pseudomonadota; class Gammaproteobacteria; order Pseudomonadales; family Pseudomonadaceae; genus Pseudomonas; species Pseudomonas sp. NBRC 111133. The sequence goes on from NZ_BCBJ01000095.1 coordinate 35,339, forward strand.
GACGGCAACGAATACCAGATGACCTTTGCCGATGGCTTCAAGGCCAGCGAGCTGGAAGTGGTCGGTTCGGTCGGCAAGCGCAACACCGGCACCAGCGTCTACTTCAGCCCCGACCCGAAGTACTTCGACTCGCCCAAGTTCTCCATCAGCCGCCTCAAGCATGTGCTCAAGGCCAAGGCCGTGCTGTGCCCGGGCCTGCTGGTCAGCTTCGAGGACAAGGCCAGCGGTGAAAAGGTCGAGTGGCACTATGAAGACGGTTTGCGCTCTTACCTGGTCGATTCGGTCAACGCGTTCCAGCGCCTGCCCGACGAGCCGTTCTGCGGCAGCCTGGCCGGTAACAAGGAAGCCGTTGACTGGGCACTGCTGTGGCTGCCAGAGGGCGGCGACAGCATCCAGGAAAGCTATGTCAACCTGATTCCGACCGCCCAGGGCGGTACCCACGTCAACGGCCTGCGCCAAGGGCTGCTGGATGCCATGCGCGAGTTCTGCGAGTTCCGCAACATGCTGCCGCGCGGGGTGAAGCTGGCACCGGAGGACGTCTGGGAACGCATCACCTTCGTGCTGTCGATGAAGATGCAGGACCCGCAGTTCTCCGGACAGACCAAAGAGCGCCTGTCTTCGCGTGAAGCGGCAGCGTTCGTTTCCGGCGTGGTCAAGGACGCCTTCAGCCTGTGGCTCAACGCCCACCCCGAGCTGGGCATGCAGCTGGCCGAGCTGGCCATCAGCAATGCCGGACGCCGCCTCAAGGCCAGCAAGAAGGTCGAACGCAAGCGCATCACTCAGGGCCCGGCATTGCCCGGCAAGCTGGCCGATTGTGCGGGCCAGGACCCGATGCGTGCAGAGCTGTTCCTGGTCGAGGGTGACTCGGCCGGTGGCTCGGCCAAGCAGGCGCGGGACAAGGAGTTCCAGGCGATCCTGCCGCTGCGCGGCAAGATCCTCAACACCTGGGAAGTGGACGGTGGCGAAGTCCTGGCCAGCCAGGAAGTACACAACATTGCCGTGGCCATTGGCGTTGACCCCGGTGCCACCGACCTTGCGCAGCTGCGCTACGGTAAAATCTGCATCCTCGCCGACGCCGACTCTGACGGCCTGCACATTGCCACGCTGCTGTGCGCGCTGTTCGTTCAGCACTTCCGGGCGTTGGTCGAGGCCGGGCACGTGTATGTGGCCATGCCGCCGCTGTACCGCATCGATCTGGGCAAGGAAATCTACTACGCCCTCGACGAAGCCGAGCGTGACGGCATCCTCGACCGCCTGGTGGCCGAGAAGAAGCGCGGCAAGCCGCAGGTCACCCGCTTCAAGGGCCTGGGCGAGATGAACCCGCCACAGCTGCGCGAAACCACCATGGACCCGAACACCCGGCGCCTGGTGCAGCTGACCCTGGATGACGTGCAGGCCACCTGCGAGCTGATGGACAAGCTGCTGGCCAAGAAGCGCGCCGGCGACCGCAAGAGCTGGCTGGAAACCAAAGGCAACCTGGCCGAGGTCATGGTTTGATTCGGCAGTTTCTTGCCGTTTGCCTTGCGCTGGTTGCCCTGCCAAGCCTGGCGGGCAACTGGCCCGAGCTGAAGCTCAGTGCCGAACACCCGATCGACGGCATGCGCGGTGGCAACCTTTCGGGCCTGGTGGAGTGCCGGGGCGGGCTGTGGGGCGTGTCCGATCGCGACGACGACCGTATCTACCGCTTCGACCAGCAAAACCCGACCTGGCGTGCGCAACCGCTGACCTTCACCCCGCCATCGCCACCGGAAAGCGGCCTGCCTTGGGGCCTGAAGTCGCGCAACTGGGCGGCGTCTTACATTCGCGGAGGCGAGCTGGACTTCGAGGGCATCACCTGTGATCAGGCGGGTAACCTCTACCTGGCCAGTGAGGCCCATGCCGCCGTGTTGCAGTTGCCCGTGGACGGCGAACCGGACTGGTTGAAAATCGACCCGGCCATGGTTCGCCAGGCCCGCGCCAGCGGCATGCTGCTGAACTTCAATGCACTGTTCGAAGGCCTGGCGATCAACCCGGCGGGCGACCGCCTGTGGCTGGCCGCCGAGCGCGAACGGCGTGGCCTGGTAGCCATCGAGCGGCAGCAATCGGTGTGGACTTGCGGGCGCAGCTGTGTGCTGTTGAGCGAGGCCGGGGTCGAGATGCAGCCTGCGCAAATGCCCGATGCCCGAGCGCTTTCGCGTGATTTTTCCGACCTGGCCTGGTTCGAGGGCAAGCTGTTCACGCTCGAACGCAACGCCTACCGGGTGTGCCGGCGTGATGTCGACAGCGGCAAGGTCGAGCGTTGCTGGTCGTTTGCAGCAGATGCCCTGGTGGAGTCGCGCCGCTACGCGCAACCGTTCGGCCTGGCCGAAGCGCTTGTCATCGATGCCAAGGGCGCCTGGATTGGCCTGGACAACAACAACGGCGCCCGCGCCGATGGTGAAACACGCCCGATCGTCTGGCGCTTCGACGCGCCGGAAGGTGGCTGGAGCGCCAAACCATGAGCCAGACGCCGGGCAAGCGCGCGGGCAGGGTGCTGATGGTCGTCGCCTGGGCGGCGGCACTGTTTCTTGCCACGCGTTTTTTCGGCCAGTGGGAAGACAGCCAGCGTAACCCCAACACCCAGGTGCAGTCCGAGCATGGCGAAGGCTTTATCGAGGTGCGGCTGCTGAGCAATGGCCAGGGCCATTTCGTGGTGGATGGTGCCATCAATGGCCAGGTGGTGCATTTCATGCTCGACACCGGCGCTACCGACGTGGCCATCCCCGAGGCATTGGCTCGGGACCTGAACCTGGAGCGGGGCAGCCCGGTACTGCTCAGCACCGCCAACGGGCGCACCGAGGGCTACCGCACACGCCTGGCCAGCCTGCAACTGGGGGACATCCGCCTGCAGGGCGTACGCGCAATCGTGGTGCTAGGCCTAGACGGGCCAACCGTATTGCTGGGCATGAGTGCCCTGAAACAACTTGAATTTACCCAGCGCGGCGGCACCATGCTGCTGCGCCAGAACCTGAAATGACGAGGCCCGCATGAGCGACTCACTGGAACTCAGCCTGGACGGCGTAGAACGCCGCTCGCTGGCTGACTTCACCGAACAGGCCTACCTCAACTATTCCATGTACGTGATCATGGACCGCGCCTTGCCGCACATCGGCGACGGCTTGAAGCCGGTGCAGCGACGCATCGTCTACGCCATGAGCGAGTTGGGGCTCGATGCCGATGCCAAGCACAAGAAATCGGCGCGTACCGTCGGTGACGTGCTCGGTAAGTTCCACCCCCACGGCGACTCGGCCTGCTACGAGGCCATGGTGCTGATGGCGCAGCCGTTCAGCTACCGCTACACCCTGGTCGACGGCCAGGGCAACTGGGGTGCGCCGGACGATCCGAAGTCGTTCGCCGCCATGCGTTACACCGAGGCGCGCTTGTCGCGCTACGCCGAAGTGCTGCTGAGCGAAGTCGGCCAGGGCACCGTCGACTGGGTGCCGAACTTTGACGGCACCCTGCAGGAGCCGGCCGTGCTGCCCGCGCGCCTGCCCAACATCCTGCTCAACGGCACCACCGGTATCGCCGTGGGCATGGCCACCGACGTACCGCCGCACAACCTGCGTGAAGTGGCCAGCGCCTGTGTGCGCCTGCTCGACGAGCCAAAGGCCACCATCGAGCAGCTGTGCGAGCACATCCAGGGGCCGGACTACCCGACAGAGGCCGAGATTGTCACGCCTCGGGCGGAAATCCTCAAAATGTACGAGAGCGGCCGTGGCTCGATCCGCATGCGTGCCGTGTACCGCGTCGAAGATGGCGATATCGTCGTCACCGCGCTGCCGCATCAGGTTTCCGGGGCCAAGGTGCTGGAGCAGATCGCCGCGCAGATGCAGGCCAAGAAGCTGCCGATGGTCGCCGACCTGCGTGACGAGTCGGACCACGAAAACCCGTGCCGCATCGTCATCATCCCGCGTTCCAACCGCGTGGATGCCGACGAACTGATGCAGCACCTGTTCGCCACCACCGACCTGGAAAGCAGCTACCGGGTGAACGTGAACATCATCGGCCTCGACGGTCGGCCGCAGTTGAAGAACCTGCGTGCCATCCTGGTGGAGTGGCTGGAGTTCCGTACCAACACGGTTCGCCGCCGCTTGCAGCACCGCCTGGACAAGGTCGAGAAGCGTCTGCACCTGTTGGACGGTTTGCTCACCGCGTTCCTCAACCTGGATGAAGTGATCCATATCATCCGTACCGAGGAGCACCCCAAGCAGGCGCTGATCGAACGCTTCGAGCTCACCGAGATTCAGGCTGACTACATCCTCGAGACCCGCCTGCGGCAGCTGGCACGCCTTGAAGAGATGAAGATCCGCGGCGAGCAGGACGAGTTGCTGAAGGAGCAAGCCAAGCTGCAGGCCTTGCTGGGTAGCGAGGCCAAACTGCGCAAGCTGGTGCGTAGCGAACTGATCAAGGATGCCGAAACCTACGGCGACGACCGCCGCTCGCCGATTGTCGAGCGCGCCGAAGCCAAGGCGCTGTCGGAAAACGAACTGATGCCGACCGAGCCGGTTACCGTGGTGCTGTCGGAGAAGGGCTGGGTGCGTTGTGCCAAAGGCCACGATATCGACGCTACAGGCCTTTCCTACAAGGCCGGCGACGGCTTCAAGGCCGCTGCGGCCGGGCGTTCCAACCAGTTTGCCGTGCTCATCGACTCCACCGGCCGCAGCTACTCGCTGGCCGCTCACAGCCTGCCATCGGCGCGTGGCCAGGGCGAGCCGTTGACGGGCCGCCTGACGCCGCCACCGGGTGCGACCTTCGAATGCGTGCTGCTGCCGGATGACGATGCACTGTATGTGGTGGCATCGGATGCCGGTTACGGCTTTGTGGTCAAGGGCGAAGACCTGCAGGCCAAGAACAAGGCCGGCAAGGGCCTGCTCAGCCTGCCCAACGGCGCCAAGGTCATGACCCCGCGCCCGGTGGCCGACCGCGAGCAGGACTGGCTGGCGGCAGTCACCACCGAGGGCCGGTTGTTGGTATTCAAGGTCAGTGACTTGCCACAGCTGGGTAAAGGCAAGGGCAACAAGATCATTGGCGTGCCGGGCGACCGGGTGGCCAGCCGTGAAGAATTTGTCACCGATCTGGCCGTGATCCCCGAAGGTGCAACCCTTGTATTGCAAGCCGGCAAGCGTACCCTATCTCTGAAAGCGGACGACCTGGAGCATTACAAGGGCGAGCGCGGACGGCGGGGCAGCAAGCTGCCGCGCGGCTTCCAGCGCGTCGATGGGTTGCAGGTGGAAGTACCGGCTTAACCGGTAGAAATGTCTGGAACGGCAATTTCAGCGCCGTTCCGGGCAGAAATGCTGGAGTCGGACGATTATTTCGCGGATGATATGGCCCTTGCGGTGCCGACGTAGTCGTGTGCCCGTTTGAATCTCTATGTATCACTGCGGTCTGCCTGTAGGCGACCGCCTGGATGGGATGATGAAATTTCTGCGCCTTCCATTTGCGCTGTTGATGACTGGCCTGCTGGGCCTTGGCGGGTGCACCATGCATCAGCCGGTTGCCCTGTACCAGCTCGACAGTGGTGATCCTGGCCAGCCTTCGCAAAGTGCAGGCATGGCCGTGGTACTCGGCCCGGTATCGGTGGCCGATTACCTGCAGCGCGAGACGTTCCTGCAACGTCAGGCCGATGGCAGCCTGAGCGCGGCGACCGACGGTCGCTGGGCGGGCAGCCTTTCGTCGGATATCGACCAGCTGCTGGTGCGTCAGCTTGCCTGGCGCCTGGACAGCCAGCGCGTGGTGCTGGCCCCGGCAACCGCTGGTTTCAGCCCGGATGTACAAGTGCTGTTGTCGATCACCCGCCTGGACTCGGGCAAAAACCAGCCGGCAATCCTTGATGCTCAGTGGCGCCTGTTGGACCGCCGTGGCCATGTGCGTGACAACCGCATCGTTCACCTTGAGCAGCCGCACGAGGGGAGCGAGTCGTCGCAGGTGCAGGCCCAGGGCCAACTGCTGCAGAAGCTGGCTGAACAGCTGAGCACGGCGGTGAAGCCACTGGCCAATCAGCCGGCAATTGCCGAAGAGTCGCCTAAAAAGCCCGCAGCGCCGGTGCAAGTGAAGAAGGCGCCGGAGAAGTCCAAGATCCCGATGGCTTCGCCGATTCGTACCGATATGGAAGTGTATCGGTTCTGATCAAGCCGCCAGCCACAAAAAAGCCCGCATGTTTGCGGGCTTTTTCATGTCTGCAAGGTTGACGCGGACTTTGTGGGAGACGCTATCAGGCCCTGCGCTCGTGCATCCGCGCCAACTGCCGCTCCAGCATCGACGGATAAGGCTCCATCAAACGCTCCACGCAGCAGGCACCCTCAGGGCTGGCAATCGGGCGAATACGCGCACGCTGGCGAATCAGCGCGTCATCGCTGATCTGCCGCTCTACCAGCAACAGGTTGCGGCTGTGTTGCGACAGTGCCAGGGCATCCTGGGCCTTTTCGGCCATCAGCAGGTCCACCATCTCCAACCCTTGCAGGTCGTTGCCCAAGGCCAGGCCCAGCTGTAGCTGCAGGGTGATGCCGCTGTCGGCCACTTCAATCTGCAGGGCGTGGCCCAGGGCGCGCAACAGCTCGCCGCAGCAGATGGCATTGGTCAGGTAGTCTTCGCCGCACTCGCGGCTGTGGAACAGCACCAGGGTGCTGCCATCGTTCAGCGTGTGGGTTTCACCGTCGTAGAGCGAAGCCGCGTGCTCCAGGCAATCGCGGTAGCGTTCGGTCAGCTCGGTGAGGCGTGTGCGTGGCAAACGGCGCAACTGCTCCTGCGAGCCCAGTTGCACGGCAAGGACGGCGCTGTACTGCGGTTCGTCAGACCCGACCACGGCAGCGGCCTTGGGCGCACTGTCGTCGTCCAGCAGGCCAGCGAAGGCGTCGTCGTCCTCGTCTTCTACCGCGGCAACCCTGGCGCGTGGTGCGGCCTTGGGGGCCGGTGAAGGCTCGTGCAGGTCGCCGTATTGCGCGTCGTCCTCTTCCTCCAGCTCGGGCTCTGGCGGCGGCGGCGGGGCCAGGCGCGCATGCAGCTGGCGGGCGATATCGCCGATCTCGTCCTGGCGGTTGGTGGCCGGGGTGTAGGGTTGCGGGTCGCGCAGCCATACCCGTAACTGCAGCAGCGGCAGGGTAATGAAACGGCCCTGGCGCAGGCTCAGGGTCAACGCGAGTACCAGCAGGATGGCGGCCAGGATACCCATGCTCTGCAGGCTGATCAGCATCGGCTGCTGGAACTGGCTCATGTCCAGGCTTATGCGCAGTTGCCCGGCAGTGACGTCCTGGAAGGTGATCTTGGTCTGGTACAAGCCCTCGGCCTCACCCAGCAGGCTGTTGCGCGGGCGCTGGCCGGCTTCGGCGAGGATGCGGTTGTCCACACTGTAGATTGCCGCATGGGCCACCAGCGGGTTTTTCACCAGGTTACCCAGCAGCACGTTGAGGCTGAGGATGTCGTTTGACACCAGCAGCTCGGTTGCCGACGTGGCCGTCTGGGTGGTCAGGCTCTGGCCCAAGGCGTCGGCCTGCTGATGCATGGCCTGCTTGAACTGCAGGCCCATGACGCAGGCATAGATCACCAGCGCCAGCGCCACCAGGAAGATGTTGGTGCAGGCGATGCGCAGTGCCAGCGGCACGCGACGTTGACTCAGGGCACGATAGATCATCAGGAAGAAGTTGTCTGGTTTGACGGGCGTGGGCCGGTTCACTGAGCTCGGCTCTTAATGGCATGAAAGTGGGGGGAGTATAGCGACCCGGGTTTTGTCGGCAAAGTATCGTTGGCGCCCGATGGTCACGGAAAATCGGTAGAATGCGCATTTTTCATCGAAGTCGGAGCCAGGTTGTGCGCGAAATCGTCCTGATCAACATCACCGGTGAGGACCGTCCCGGTCTCACTGCGGCTATCACCGGCGTCCTGCTGCAGGGCGGTGTGAGCATTCTCGACATCGGCCTGGCGGTCATGCACGGCACCTTGTCGTTCGGCATTCTGGTCGATATCCCGGACAACGAAGTGGCTACCGCGCTGCTGCAAAGCGTGCAGGCCAAGGCTCACGAGCTGAACTTGCAGGCCCGCTACACGCCGATTTCCGAGGCGGACTACCAGCACTGGGCCGACGGCCAGGGTGAAGCGCGCCACATCGTGACCCTGCTCAGCCGCAAGATCACCCCCGAGCAATTGCAGCGTGTGAGTGCGGTGATCAGCCAATACGGCCTGACCATCGAGCGCATCGAACGCCTGTCGGCCAGGGTAGCGCTGGACGCCGAAACCAAAAAGGGCAAGGCGGCCATCGAGATTTCCGTGCGCGGCGTGCCGAGCGACGCCCAGGCCCTGCGGGCTGACTTCTTCGCCCTGGCTGAAGCGCTGAGCGTCGACATCGCCTTCCAGAAGGACGACCTGTTCCGTCGCAACCGCCGTCTGGCGGTGTTCGACATGGACTCCACACTGATCGAGGCCGAAGTCATCGATGAATTGGCTAAGGCGGCCGGCGTGGGTGAGCAGGTGGCGGCCATCACCGAGCGTGCCATGCGCGGCGAGCTGGACTTCCGCGCCAGCTTCAAGGAGCGCATGGCGCTGCTCAAGGGCCTGGATGTGGGCGTGCTGGACGAAATCGGGGCTTCGCTGCGCCTGACCGAGGGCGCCGAAAACCTGTTCGCCGAACTCAAGCGCCTGGGTTACAAGACGGCGATCCTGTCGGGCGGCTTTACCTACTTTGCCCGCCAGGTGCAGGCGCGTCTGGGTATCGACTACGTATTTGCGAACGAGCTGGAAGTGGTCGACGGCAAGGTGACCGGCGTGGCGGTCGAGCCGATCGTCGATGCCCAGCGCAAGGCCGAGCTGTTGCAGAAGCTGGCCAGTGAAGAAGGTTTGCAGCTGGAGCAGACCATTGCCGTGGGTGACGGTGCCAACGACCTGCCGATGCTGTCGCTGGCCGGGTTGGGCGTGGCGTTCCGCGCCAAGCCGCTGGTGCGCCAGTCGGCCAAGCAGGCCATTTCCACCCTGGGGCTGGATGGTGTGCTGTACCTGCTGGGCCTGCGCGACCGCGAAGCCCGCGGTTGACCTGGGTGTCTGGGGCTGCAAAGCCCCCAAAAAAAGGCCCTGCTCATGCAGGGCCTTTTTCATGCGGCTGAATCAAGCCTGTGCAGGCTCTGCCAACAGCTGCCCCATGCGCACTGCGGAACCAGCGCCCAGATTTTCAGCCCATTTCACCTGCTCTGGCCCGAACAGCACGATGGCGGTCGAGCCCAGCTTGAAGCGGCCCAGCTCGGCACCTTTCTCCAGGTGGATCGGCGCACGACTGGCTTCGTCGTAACGGAAAGTCTTCAGCTCACGCTTGGGCGGCGTCACCAGCCCGGCCCACACGGTCTCGATCGAGGCCACGATCATTGCACCCACCAACACCACGGCCATCGGCCCGCGTTCGGTGTCGAACAGGCAGACCACGCGCTCGTTGCGGGCGAACAGCTCGGGAACGTTCTCTGCGGTGGTCTGGTTGACCGAGAACAGGCGGCCCGGCACGTAGACCATTTCGCGCAGGGTACCGGCCAGCGGCATGTGCACGCGGTGGTAATCCTTGGGCGACAGGTAGATGGTGGCGAACTCGCCGCCCATGAACGGCGCGGCCATGGCCGGATCGCCGCCCAGCAGCTCTTGCGCGCTGAAACCGTGGCCCTTGGCCTGGAAGATGCGACCGTGCTCGATCGGGCCGAGCTGGCTGACGGCGCCGTCGGCGGGGCACAGGATTGCGCCCGGGGTTTCGTCCAGTGGGCGGGCACCTGGCTTCAGGGCGCGGGTGAAGAATGCATTGAAGTGCTCGTAGGCGCTCAAGTCCTCGACCAGGGCCTCGGACATGTTCACCTGGTAGCGCTTGGCGAACCAGGCGGTAAAGGCGTTTTTGAACCAGCGCGCGCGGCACTCGGCAACGCAGCCGGCCAACCGCGACAGCAGGTGGTGCGGCAGCAGGTACTGGCTGATGATGAACAGACGGGATTTCATGCAGGTTCCTTAAACTTCTACAGGCGTGTCCGGGTGGTTGCCCCATTCGCTCCACGAGCCGGCATAGGCCTTGACGCGTGGGTAGCCGAGGGCCTTGGCCACCAGATAAGTGAAACCGGAGCGGCGATGGGTCTGGCAGTGGGTGATCACTTCCTTGTCAGGGGTGATGCCCAGTTGCTCGAGGACTGCTTTGATGTCCTTGCGAATGCGCAGGTGGTCGTTCAGATCCATGCCTGCGGTCCACTCGAAGTTGATCGCGCCGGGGATATGGCCACCCTTGGCTGCCAGCACTTTCTCGCCGTTGAATTCCTGCGGGCCGCGCGCGTCCCAGATGACCAGGTCATCGGCGCCCAGGCGGCTTTGCAGGTACTCGCGGGTGGCGGTGGGCGCGTTGTCGATACGCAGGTGCACCGGATGGTTGCCGCTGGCGGGCACTTCGGTGGTCAGCTTGTCTGCTGGCCAGGCCTGGATGCCGCCATTGAGATAGTGGTAATGCTTATGGCCGATCACGTCGAGCAGCCAGATGAAACGCCCGGCCCAGCCACCGCCTTCATCGTCATACACCACATACACGGCGTCGTTGCGGTGGCCGAGTTCGCTGAACAGTTTTTCCAGGTCACCCAGCGTAGGCAGCAGGCCGGGTGCAGGAGGCTGGCCAAGCTGGGTACGCTTGCCTTCGACAAAGCGTGCACCGGGGATATGCCCGCTGACATAGCGGTTGGCGCTGCTCAGATCGACCAGGATCAGCTGGGGCGAATCCAGGCGTGGCAGCAGGTCCGCGGCTTCGATCACCAGGGGCAGGCCGGAAAAGTCAGTCATCCACGGTCTCCAGTGTGGAAAGAGGGGCGATTGTAGCGCAAGGCTCAGCCCTTGCGGTTGGCAAACACCGACAGCGCCCGCTCGGTACATTGCGCGGTCTTGCCGAAGGCCTGCACGCTGATGTCGGCCAAAGGCCGGCAGCCTTGGTCGGCCACCATCAGCATCAGCACCTGGTCGTTCACCGCCAGCGAGCGTAGCAGCACATGCTCGCTGCGGAACAGCGCCCGCAGCGGGGCGGGTAACAGTGCCGAGAACTGGGTGTGGTTTTCCGGGGTGATGCGCAATTGCCCTGCCTGGGCCAACAGCTTTTGCAGCAGTTTGTTCTGCGACACTTGGAGGGTCAGGGCGCCAGCCTCCTTGGGCAGGCCGGCAAGTTGCTGCACGCGCAGGTAGTCGCTGGCTTTGTCCAGGCTCAGTAGCAGGATGCGTTGCATGCCGCAGGCCTGCAGGGCTTCGAGGGCCTGGGTGGCCAGGTGCACGGTGTTGGTGAACGGGCTAGGCTGGGCCAGCAGGTGCTGGCACAGCTTGCGCCAGCGCGCCAGGTCGTCACTGCTGGGTGGTGGGGGGGCGAGCATGTCCGGGTGCGGGCGGCGCTGGTGCCAGGGCCAGATCAACGCCTCCGCCGGGTGGAACAACGCGTGCCGGGCGTGGCGGCGGGCACTGGCGGCGGCCTGTTGGTGCACTTGCTGCTGCACATCTTCCAGCGAGGTTTGCAGGTACAGCGCGGTCAGCAACTGCCAGCGCAGCAGGTGCGGGTTGTCCCAGCCAACTTGTGCGGCCAGGGCCAGGTTGTTGGCCAGCAGCACGGTGTTGGCCGGTTGGTTGAACCAGCGGCGCAGGCCAGGCTCGGCGTCCAGGCGGTGTTGTTGGCTGAGCAGGTCTTCGTCGCGGGCGATACTCAGCACCTGAGCCAGCTGCTCGCGCTCTTCCAGCAACAGGCGGTAGCCCTGAGTCACCCACTGCGGCAGGCGCCAGTACTCCGCCATGGTCTGGCACAGCGCCATGATCCGCACGCCAAACAGCTCTTCCTCGACATGGGCGGCGTCTTCGCCCTTGTGGATAACCCGTAGCTCCCAGGTGTCTAGCAGTTTGGGGTAGGCCAACGCCAGTGGCCAGAGGGGTGACAGAAACAGCAGGCTGCCCCAGTGAATCTCCTGCCACAGCCGTGCCAGGCGGCTGGCGAACAGGCCGCTGGCCTGTTGCGAGGCGTGCTGGCTGATCAACTGGAACTGGCTGAATACGGGCGGGATTTCTTCCGCAGGCACCGAGGGCAGGCGCTTGAGCAGTTGTTCGATGCGCGCCAGGCCCAGGCGATTAAGGGCCACTTCCAGGCTTTCGGCGGGTTCGGCCTGGCTGGCATTGGTGGGGTGATTGGCTTCGCGCATCACCGACAGCACCAGTGCCGGGCTATCCTGCATCAGTTCGGCGATATCACGCAGCGAGCGGCGGCTATCGTTGATGGCGGCCATGACCCGGTCGTAGCTGTGCTTCGGCACGGGGATGCGAACACTCTCTAGCAGCTTTACCCAGGCCTCTAGCGTACGTGGGGCCTGAGCGGGCACCTTGGTTTCAATTGGCATTTTGACATCAGTCCGAACTGGCTTTTCGCATTGAGTGGCTATAGTCTGGCGCAGTTCTGCCGATAAGTAGAAGAAGAGTTTTAAAGCTCCCGTCTCTTCCCCTGACCACGACAGCAAGTGCTTTGAACCTATGGCTAAAATTATCGGCATCATCGTCGTATTCGCGAGCGTGCTCGGCGGGTACGTGCTCTCCCACGGCAAGATCGCGGCGCTGATCCAGCCGTTCGAAGTACTGATCATCGGCGGTGCGGCCTTTGGTGCATTCCTGCAGGCTAACCCTGGCCACATGACCATGCACGTCATCAAGAAGTCGATGAAGATGTTCGGCTCGCGCTTCACCCACGCCTACTACCTGGAGGTGCTGGGCCTGGTGTACGAGATCCTCAACAAGAGCCGTCGCGAAGGCATGATGGCCATCGAGGCCGACATTGAGGACGCAGCAGCCAGCCCGATCTTCGCCAAGTACCCGACGGTGCTGGCCGATGAGCGCATGACAGCGTTTGTCTGTGATTACCTGCGCATCATGTCCACCGGCAACATGGCTCCGCACGAGCTTGAAGGCCTGTTCGACATGGAACTGCTGAGCATGAAGGAAGAGCTGGAGCACCCCTCCCATGCGGTGACCGGCATCGCAGACGGCATGCCCGGTTTCGGTATCGTTGCGGCGGTACTGGGTATCGTGGTGACCATGGCCTCGCTGGGCGAGGGTGACCAGGCAGCCATCGGCATGCACGTAGGTGCGGCACTGGTCGGTACCTTCTTCGGTATTCTGGCGGCGTACGGCTTCTTTGGCCCGTTGGCCAAGTGCCTGGAGCACGATGCCAAGGAAGAGCTGAACCTTTACGAGTCGATCAAGGCTTCTCTGGTTGCGTCGGCCTCGGGCATGCCACCTTCGCTGGCGGTCGAGTTCGGGCGCAAGGTGCTTTACCCCAAGCACCGCCCAAGCTTCTCCGAGCTGGAACAAGCGGTTCGCGGTCGCTGAGTCATGGAGAACAATCAGCCCATCATCGTCAAGCGCGTCAAGCGCTTTGGCGGCGGCCACCACGGTGGCGCCTGGAAAATCGCCTTTGCCGACTTTGCTACGGCAATGATGGCGTTCTTCCTTGTGCTGTGGTTGATGTCCACCGCCACGCCGGAGCAGAAGATCGCCATCGCCGGCTACTTCAAGGACCCGATCGGCTTTTCGGAAAGCGGCACGCCTTATGTCATCGACCTGGGTGGTTCGCCTGAGCTGGCACCGGAAAAAACCATCAACCCGGAAGCCAAATCCGAGCCGGTGCCCGAGACCACGACCCAGCTGAACAAAGACCAGGTCGAGACCATGGCCGAGCAGGTCGAGCGTGAGCGTCTGGAGTTGCTGCTGCAAGAGCTGCAGAACAAGGTGGAAGAGAACCCGCAACTGCAGAAGTTCAAGGACCAGATCCTGTTCGAGATCACCCAGGATGGCCTGCGCATCCAGATCATGGATGCCGAGAACCGGCCGATGTTCGACATCGGCAGCGCGCGTCTGCAGCCGTACTTCGAAGATATCCTGCTGGCCATGGCCGACACCATCAAGGCGGTGCCGAACAAGATCAGCATCAGTGGTCACACCGATGCCAAGCCGTATGCCGGCACTGGCGAGTTCGGCAACTGGGAGCTGTCGGCCAACCGCGCCAACGCCGCACGCCGTGCGCTGGTGGCCGGTGGTTACCCGGACGGGCAGGTGGCGCGGGTGGTGGGCTACGCTTCGTCGTCGCTGTTCGACCGCAAGGACCCGTTCAACCCGGTCAACCGCCGCATCGACATCATCGTGCTGACCAAGAAGGCACAGCGCAATATCGAGGGTGAGCAGGGTGCGCCGGAAGCGCCGGCCCCCGATCCAGCTGCACCACCCGCCAGTGGTGCTGCGCCAGGGGCTGCGGCGCCGGCTGCACCGGGGGATACCGAACAAGCGCCGATGCAGCCGCGTGAGCTGCGCCAGAAGCTGAACATCTTTGAAGATGGCACGCTGAAGATGGATGACGCCAAGGAGCAGTAATCCCTAAAGGATTGCGTTGTAGCTGAAGCCAGCGCGTAACTTGTGGGAGCGGGCGCGCCCGCTCCCACAGGATTCGCGTAGCCCTTGAGCCTGGGGCAGAGCCTGTGGGAGCGGACAGGTCAGTAGCTGTCTTCCGTCAGGCTGGCGATGATCGAGCGGTAGCTGTTCATGCGCTGCGGCTTGATGCGCCCTTCGTCCAGCGCCTTGAGCAGCGCACAGCCCGGTTCGCGGTCATGCTTGCAGTCGCGGAAGCGGCAGGTGCCGAACAGGTCGCGGAACTCGATGAAGCCATCTTCCACATCGTCGCGGCTGACATGGCCAAGGCCGAACTCGCGGATGCCCGGCGAGTCGATCAGGTCGCCGCCGTTGGGGAAGTGGTACAGCCGCGCCGTGGTAGTGGTGTGGGTGCCCTGGCCAGACCATTCCGACAGGTCGCCGACTCGGGTGCCGGCGTCTGGGAGCAGGCTGTTGACCAGCGACGACTTGCCCACGCCCGACTGGCCGACGAATACGCTGATGTGGCCGTCGAGCTGCTGTTGCAGGCGCTGCATGCCGTCACCGTGGTGCGCCGACACTTCCAGTAGCGGGTAGCCCAGTTCGCGGTAAACCTCCAGCAACGCATGCAGGCCAGGGCCGTTCTCGTCGTTGATCAGGTCGGCCTTGTTCAGCAGTAGCAGCGGGCGCAGCCCCGCGTGCTCGGCAGCGACCAGGTAGCGGTCGATCAGGTTCGGGTGCGGCTCCGGGGCCGGGGCGAACACGATCACGATCAGGTCGACGTTGGCTGCCACAGGCTTCAGCTGCCCGTGATTGTTCGGCCGGCACAGCTCGGTGCTGCGCGGCATCTGCGCCACGATCACGCCAATGCCCTGGTTGCCCGCACGCCATACCACGCGGTCGCCGGTGACCAGTGCTGGCAGGTTGGCGCGCAGGTGACAGCGGAACACCTGGCCTGCGGATTCGCCGTCCTGGGCTTCCACCTCTACCTGCACACCGAAGTGCGCGATCACCAGGCCCAGTTGCTCAGGCCCCAAATCGCCGCCTTCCAGTTCTTGCAGCACGTGCTGCTCGCGTTTGGCGGCGCGAGCGGCGCGCTCGCCCTGGATTTTTTCGATCCGCCAGTTCTGGCGGCGATTGAGCTGGCGTTTGGCCATGAAGGTACCGTGAGAGAGGCCCGGTGAGGGGCATTGAAAACGGCAGGCAGTTTAGCACGCCAGGCGTTGGACTTTTCCGCTTACCTTTGTGCAATGAATGGGCGCGCCCTGGCCACTAGGCTACTATGACGGCCTATACGAGGAGCACCTGCATGCAAAACCCACAGAACCTGATCTGGATCGACCTGGAAATGACCGGCCTGGATCCGGACAGCGACGTCATCATCGAGATGGCCACCATCGTCACCGACAGTGAGCTGAACACCCTGGCCGAAGGGCCGGTGATCGCTATCCATCACAGTGACGAAGTGCTGGCGCGTATGGACGAATGGAACACCCGCACTCACGGTGCTTCGGGCCTGACCCAGCGCGTGCGCGAGAGCAAGGTCAGCATGGCTGAAGCCGAGGCGCAGACCATCGCCTTCCTCGAACAGTGGGTGCCAAAGGGCAAGTCGCCCATCTGCGGCAATAGCATCTGCCAGGACCGCCGCTTCCTCTATCGCCACATGCGCAACCTGGAAAACTACTTCCACTACCGCAACCTGGATGTCTCCACCCTGAAGGAGCTGGCCGCGCGCTGGGCGCCGAATGTGCGTGACAGCTTCAAGAAGGGCAATACCCATCTGGCGCTCGACGACATTCGCGAATCGATCGCCGAGCTGCGCCACTACCGCGAGCACTTCATCAAGGTGTGAGCTGAAACGGCGCAGATATTGTATCTGCGACCCCTTTTGGTGCTTCGAGCAACTGGTTAGACTGCGCGCCTTTCTCGCACGGACCCGCACCATGTTGTTGATGCTCTACCTCATCGCCATCACTGCCGAAGCCATGACTGGCGCGCTGTCTGCCGGGCGCCGCGGCATGGACTGGTTCGGCGTGGTGCTGATCGCCTGCGTCACCGCCCTGGGTGGCGGCTCGGTGCGCGACGTGCTGCTCGGGCATTACCCGCTGACCTGGGTGAAACACCCGGAATACCTGGTGCTGACCAGCTTCGCGGCGCTGCTGACCATCTTCATTGCGCCGATGATGCGCCGCCTGCGCTCGCTGTTTCTGGTGCTCGATGCCCTGGGGCTGGTGGCCTTTACCTTGATTGGCTGCATGACCGCGCTGGAGATGGGGCAGGGCATGCTGGTGGCGTCGATCAGCGGGGTGATCACCGGAGTATTTGGCGGGATCTTGCGGGATATCTTCTGTAACGACATTCCGCTGGTGTTCCGGCGCGAGCTCTATGCCAGCGTGTCGTTCGCGGCTGCGTGGTTCTACCTGGGGTGTGTGTATTTCAAGGTGCCGGCAGAGCAGGCGATGCTGCTGACCTTGTTTGGCGGGTTCCTGCTGCGGTTGCTGGCAATCCGTTTTCACTGGGAAATGCCCAAGTTCCACTACAACGACCAGCAATAAGGGAATTGTCGGCGCGGCGCGGACCCTGTGAGAGCGCGCTGGCTGCTATTGAGCGTTGTGTTGGGCCAGCGCCCACTCCACATGTTCGCGCACCAGCTCCGATGCATCCTCTCGCCGGGCCTTCAGCGCCTCGATCACAGGAATTGTGGACGGCGCATTGCCCAGCCCCACCGCCAGGTTGCGCAAGAATCGCTCATACCCCGCCCGCCGCAACGGCCCACCCTCGGTCTTGCGCAGGAACGTCCGCTCATCCCACAGGAACATGTCCGCCAGTTCGGCATTTTCCAGCCCATGCCGTGGCTGGAAGTCCTGCTCCTGGCTGTGCTTGGCAAAGCGGTTCCACGGGCAGACGATCTGGCAGTCGTCGCAACCGAACACCCGGTTGCCCATCTTCGCGCGCAGCTCGACAGGGATCGCGCCCCTCAGTTCGATGGTCAGGTATGAAATGCAGCGCCGCGCATCCAGTACATAGGGCCCGACGAAGGCCTGGGTCGGGCAGATGTCCAGGCAGGCCTGGCAGCGGCCGCAGTGTTCGCTGGTGGTGGCTTCGTCCACCGGTATTGGCAGGTCGACAAACAGCTCTGCGAGGAAGAAGTAGCTGCCCGCCTTGCGGTTGAGCAGCAGGGTATTCTTGCCGATCCAGCCCAGGCCGGCCTGTTCGGCCAGGGCCTTTTCCAGCACCGGGGCGCTGTCGACGAAGGCGCGGTAACCGAACGGGCCGATAGCCTCCTGGATGCGGTCGGCCAGGAACTGCACGCGCTTGCGCACCAGTTTGTGATAGTCCCGGCCCAGCGCGTAGCGCGAGATGTAGGCTTTTTCAGGCTGTGCCAGGCGCTGTGCCATCTGCGTGTCGCCGGACAGGTAGTCCATGCGCAGCGACACCACGCGCACGGTACCGGGGATCAGCTGATCGGGGTGCGAGCGCTTGCTGCCATGCGCGCCCAGGTAGTCCATTTCACCCTGGTAGCCGGCATCCAGCCAGCGTTGCAGGTGATGTTCGTGTTCGCCAAGGTCGACCCCGGCGATGCCAACGTGGGCAAAACCGAGTTCTTGGCCCCAAATCTTGATCGATTGGGCCAGTTGGGCGAGGTCAGGCGTACAGACGGACATGGATGGGCAGGCAATACGGGTTCAGGTGCGTATAATTCTGCCAGACATTGGAGCCTTTGACCCCATGCCGCAGACCAAACACCCCAGCCATGCCCCTCAACTGCTCAGCAGCGTGACCGTCGCGCACCTGCCGGCCCGGCATGCGCATGCCCATAAAGGCGACTTTGGCCATGCGCTGGTGGTCGGCGGTGACCTTGGCACCGGCGGCGCCGTGCTGCTCAGCGCCGAAGCCGCGCTGCGTTGCGGTGCCGGGCTGGTCAGCGTGGCAACCCGGCCCGAACATGTCCCGGCCAGCCTGGCGCGCTTGCCCGAAATAATGTGCCTGGGCGTCAGTTCGGCCAATCAGTTGATGGGTGTGCTGGAGCGAGCCTCGGTGCTGGTGGTCGGCCCGGGGTTGGGGCAGGCGGCATGGGGCCGCAGCTTGCTGTCGGCGGTGGCCAATGCCGAGCGGCCGCAAGTGTGGGACGCCGATGCCCTGAATTTGCTGGCGCGTACCCCGCTGGCCCTGCCCAGTGGCAGCATCCTCACCCCGCACCCGGGCGAGGCAGCGCGGTTGCTGGGCATTTCCACCGAGGCGGTGCAGGCCGACCGCCCGGGTGCTGCGCGCAAGCTGGCGCGCCGGTATAACAGCGTGTGCGTGCTTAAAGGGGCCGGTACCCTGGTGGCCGACCCTGCCGGGCAGTTGATGCTGTGCGAGCGTGGCCACCCGGCCATGGCCGGTGCTGGCTTTGGCGATGTGCTGACCGGTGTGCTGGCGGCGTTGCTGGCCCAGGGGCTGGATGCCTGGCAGGCTGCCGGGCTGGGGGTGTGGCTGCATGCCTGTGCGGGCGAGCGGCTGGGTGTAAAAGGTAGAGGCCTGGCGGCCAGTGATCTGGCGCCGGTCATTCGAGCGTTGTTGGAGGAGCATTCTGCGTGTCTGGCATAACCCTGTTTCTGGCCGATGAAGCGGCTACGGTCGACTTCGGTGCAAAAATGGCCGAGGTGACCGGTGGTCGCGGCGTGATCTTCCTGGAAGGCGACCTGGGGGCTGGCAAGACTACGCTTTCCCGTGGGCTGATCCGCGGCCTGGGCCATACGGGTGCAGTGAAAAGCCCGACCTTCACCGTGGTCGAACCCTACGAGATCGGTGAGGTCCGAGCATTCCACTTCGACCTGTATCGCCTGGTCGATCCGGAGGAGCTGGAGTTCATGGGGATTCGTGACTATTTCGAGGGCGACCCGCTGTGCCTGTTCGAGTGGCCACAAAAGGGTGCGGGCGTTTTGCCAAAGCCTGACCTGACCATTACCATAAGCCCCCAAGCGGGCGGACGCTCGCTGATCCTTTCGCCGCAGGGGGCTCGCGGCGAGGCCTGGTGCGTGGCACTGGCCAAACACTATAAACAGTAAGTGGGGTAGGTATGCGCATACGCGCACTGGTCGCCATCGTTGGTCTGCTGCTGACAACGGTGACCGTTGACGCTCTGGCCGTCACTCAAGTCAAGAGCGTGCGCCTGTGGCGCGCGCCAGACAACACGCGGCTGGTCTTCGACCTGTCTGGCCCCGTGCAGCACAGCGTCTTCACCCTGAGCGCGCCGGACCGCCTGGTTATCGACATCAATGGTGCGACCCTGGCCGCGCCGTTGAACGTGGCCACCTCCAACACGCCGATCAGCAGCGTGCGTTCGGCCCAGCGTACCCCGACCGACCTGCGCGTGGTGGTCGACCTGAAAAAGTCGGTCACCCCGAAAAGCTTCACCCTGGCGCCGAATGCCCAGTACGGCAACCGCCTGGTGGTCGACCTGTACGACCAGGAAGCCGACGCCATTGCGGCCAGCGCGCCGCCACCGGCCCCGGCGCCGGTGCAGACGCCTGCGACCACGCCGGCGGTGCCGGTAAGCCCGGCCCAGCCCGCCATCAAGCTGCCACCGGTACCGAGCGGCAAGCGTGACATCGTGGTGGCCATCGACGCCGGCCACGGCGGCGAAGACCCGGGGGCCTCCGGCTCGCGCGGCCAGCACGAAAAAGACATCGTGCTGCAGATCGCCAAAGAGCTGCAGCGCCAGATCAACAGCGAAAAAGGCTTCCGTGCCGAGCTCACCCGTACTGGCGACTACTTCATTCCGCTGCGCAAACGCACGGAAATCGCCCGCAAGAAGGGCGCCGACCTGTTCATCTCGATCCATGCCGACGCCGCGCCGTCACGCGCCGCCTTTGGTGCCTCTGTGTTCGCCCTGTCTGACCGTGGCGCTACCTCTGAGACCGCGCGCTGGCTGGCCGACACGGAAAACCGTTCCGACCTGATCGGTGGTGCCGGCAACGTCAGCCTGGATGACAAGGACCGCATGCTCGCGGGCGTGCTGCTGGACCTGTCGATGACCGCCACCCTCAGTTCCAGCCTCAACGTGGGGCAGAAGGTGCTGGGTAACATGGGTCGCGTCACCTCGCTGCACAAACAGCGCGTGGAACAGGCCGGCTTCATGGTGCTGAAATCGCCGGACATTCCATCGATTCTCGTTGAAACCGGGTTTATCTCGAACAACAATGAAGCCGCCAAGCTGGCCACCGCCAGCCACCAGCAGGCGTTGGCCCGTTCGATCCACACCGGTGTGCGCCAGTACTTCCAGCAAAACCCGCCGCCTGGCACTTATATCGCCTGGCTGCGTGACACCGGCAAGATTGCCGCTGGCCCGCGTGAGCACACGGTACGCCCTGGTGAAACCCTGGCGATGCTCGCCGTGCGTTACCAGGTCAGCGTGGCCAGCCTGCGCAGCACCAACAGCCTCAAGACCGATGAGCTGAAGGTTGGCCAGCGTCTCGACATCCCCGCCACCACATTGGCCTCGCAATGAGTGGCGGTTCGCGCATCCAGCTGCTCAGCCCGCGGCTGGCCAACCAGATTGCCGCTGGCGAGGTTGTCGAGCGGCCAGCCTCGGTCGCCAAGGAACTGCTGGAAAACAGCCTGGACTCCGGTGCCCGACGCATTGACGTGGAAGTGGAGCAGGGCGGCGTCAAGCTGCTGAAGGTGCGCGACGATGGCAGCGGCATTTCTGCCGACGACCTGCCGCTGGCCCTGGCCCGTCATGCCACCAGCAAGATTCGCGAGCTGGAAGACCTGGAAGGGGTGTTGAGCCTGGGCTTCCGTGGCGAGGCCCTGGCTTCGATCAGCTCCGTGGCGCGGCTGACCCTGACGTCGCGTACCGCCAGCGCTACCGAGGCCTGGCAGGTGGAAACCGAAGGCCGGGACATGCTCCCGCGCGTACAGCCGGCGGCGCACCCGGTGGGTACTTCGGTGGAAGTGCGCGACCTGTTCTTCAATACCCCGGCGCGGCGCAAGTTCCTCAAGGCCGAGAAAACCGAATTCGATCACTTGCAGGAAGTGATCCGCCGGCTGGCGCTGGCACGTTTCGATGTCGGCTTCCACCTGCGGCATAACGGCAAGAGCATCCTCAGCCTGCACGAGGCCCACGACGAAACAGCGCGTGCCCGGCGGGTAGGTGCCATCTGCGGCCCGGGCTTCATGGAGCAGGCGCTGCCGATCGACGTCGAGCGCAACGGCCTGCGCCTGTGGGGCTGGGTCGGCCTGCCGACCTTCTCGCGCAGCCAGGCAGACTTGCAATACTTCTTCGTCAATGGCCGCGCAGTGCGCGACAAGCTGGTCGCCCACGCCGTGCGCCAGGCCTACCGCGACGTGCTGTTCAATGGCCGGCACCCGACCTTCGTGCTGTTCCTGGAGCTGGAGCCCAACGGCGTGGACGTCAACGTGCACCCGACCAAGCACGAAGTGCGCTTCCGCGAAGGGCGGTCGGTGCACGATTTCCTGTACGGCACCCTGCACCGTGCCCTGGCCGATGTGCGCCCGGAAGACCAGCTGGCCGCGCCTGCCGCCGTGCCAGAGGCCATTCGCCCGACTGGCCAGCAGGCCGGTGAGTTCGGCCCGCAGGGCGAAATGCGCCTGGCTTCGCCGGTGCTTGAACAGCCGCGTGCCCCGCAGCAGTCGTTCTCCAATGGCGGCAGTGGTGCGGGCTACCAGTATCAGTACACCCCACGCCCGTCACAGCCGGTGCCGGCTGCCGAAGCGCAGGCGGTGTATCGCGAGTTTTACAAACCGTTGGAAAACGGTGCGGCGCCGGCGACGGCCCTTCCCGAGAGCCAGGGTGACATTCCCCCGCTGGGCTATGCGCTGGCGCAGCTCAAGGGCATCTACATCCTCGCCGAGAACGCCGTTGGCCTGGTGCTGGTGGACATGCACGCCGCCCACGAGCGCATCATGTACGAGCGCCTGAAGGTGGCCATGGCCAGCGAAGGCCTGAGCGGCCAGCCGCTGCTGGTGCCTGAAACCCTGGCCCTGAGCCAGCGCGAAGCGGACTGCGCCGAAGAACACGCGCAGTGGTTCCAGCGCCTGGGCTTCGAGCTTCAGCGCCTGGGCCCGGAGACCCTGGCGATCCGCCAGATCCCGGCCTTGCTCAAGCAGGCGGAGGCCAACCGGCTGGTGCAGGATGTGCTCGCCGACCTGATGGAATACGGCACCAGCGACCGTATCCAGGCGCACCTCAACGAACTGCTCGGCACCATGGCCTGCCACGGCGCCGTGCGCGCCAACCGGCGCCTGGCCATTCCCGAGATGAACGCCCTGCTGCGCGACATGGAAAACACCGAGCGCAGCGGCCAGTGCAACCATGGCCGTCCCACATGGACCCAGATGGGCCTGGACGACCTGGACAAACTCTTCCTGCGCGGTCGATGAAATGAGCGGCAAGCCCCCTGCAATATTCCTGATGGGCCCGACGGCGGCCGGCAAGACCGACCTGGCTATCGAGTTGACCAAAGTGCTGCCTTGCGAGCTGATCAGCGTCGATTCGGCGCTGGTCTATCGTGGCATGGACATCGGTTCGGCCAAGCCGTCGAAAGCAATCCTCGCTGCCCACCCGCACCGGCTGATTGACATCCGCGACCCGGCCGAGAGCTATTCGGCCGCGCAGTTCCGTGCTGACGCCCTGGAGGCCATGGCCGAGATCACTGCACGCGGCAAGATACCGCTGCTGGTGGGCGGCACCATGCTCTACTACAAGGCGTTGATCGAGGGCCTGGCAGACATGCCGGCGGCTGACGCTGCCGTGCGCGCCGAGCTGGAGGCTCAGGCCGAAGCGCTGGGCCTGGCCGAGCTGCACCGCCAGCTGGCCGAGGTTGACCCGGTGTCAGCGGCGCGCATCCACCCCAACGACCCGCAGCGGCTGATCCGGGCGCTGGAAGTGTACCGGGTGAGTGGCGAGAGCATGACGGCTCATCGCCAACGTCAATTCGCGGAAAGTCGCGGCGCAGACGCAGGCGCTGACGGACATTTGCCCTATACTGTCGCCAGTTTGGCGATTGCTCCTACAGATCGTCACATTTTGCATCAGCGAATTGCGTTACGATTTTCGCAGATGCTGGAACAGGGCTTCGTTGACGAGGTCCGATCGCTGCGAGCCAGAAGTGACTTGCACGCCGGGCTACCGTCTATACGGGCAGTGGGGTATCGGCAGGTCTGGGATTACCTGGATGGCAAGCTGACTGAGAATGAGATGCGTGAACGCGGTATCATTGCAACCAGGCAGCTGGCCAAGCGGCAGTTCACCTGGTTGCGTGGCTGGCCTGACGTACACTGGCTTGACAGCCTGGCCTGCGACAATCTGTCCCGCACCTTGAAATACCTTGGGGCCATCGCCATATTGGGCTGAGTCCCTGCTGATTGCCGTCTATTCTTGCGAAGGGGCGGCCTAATTTATCGATTTTATTGATTTTCTATTATTTATCCTTACAGGAGTGCGGCATATGTCAAAAGGGCATTCGCTACAAGACCCTTACTTGAACACCTTGAGAAAAGAAAAGGTCCCGGTATCCATCTACCTGGTCAACGGTATCAAGCTGCAGGGCTCGATCGAATCATTCGACCAGTTCGTGGTACTGCTGAAGAACACCGTCAGCCAGATGGTCTACAAGCACGCCATTTCGACTGTCGTGCCTGCCCGTCCGGTTCGTCTGCCAAGCCCGTCCGATTCCGAACACGGCGACAGCGAGCCAGGCAACGCCTGATAGGAGCCTGCATTGTTCTTTGAGCGCCACGGTGGTGGTGAGCGGGCGTTGCTCGTTCACTTGGAAGGTCAGAACCCTGAGGCGCGCGAAGACCCGCAGGAGTTTCAGGAGCTGGCATTGTCGGCCGGTGCCGACATCGTCTCGTTGGTCACGGTGTCAAGGCATCAGCCTTCCGCCAAATACCTGATTGGCAGTGGCAAGGTCGAGGAATTGCACGACCTGGTCCATGCCGAGCAGGTAGACCTGGTGATTTTCAATCACACCCTCACGCCCAGTCAGGAGCGCAACCTTGAACGTGTGTTCGAGTGTCGTGTGCTTGACCGTACCGGGCTGATCCTCGATATCTTCGCCCAACGGGCGCGTACCCATGAAGGCAAGCTGCAGGTCGAACTGGCCCAGCTGGAGCACATGAGCACGCGGCTGGTGCGCGGCTGGACCCACCTTGAGCGACAAAAGGGTGGTATCGGTCTGCGCGGCCCGGGTGAAACCCAGCTGGAAACCGATCGCCGCCTGTTGCGGGTGCGCATACGCCAGATCAAGTCACGCCTGGAAAAGGTACGCAGCCAGCGTGAGCAGGCGCGCCGTGGGCGCAAGCGCGCAGACATCCCGTCGGTGTCGTTGGTGGGTTACACCAACGCCGGCAAGTCCACGCTGTTCAACGCGCTCACCGAATCCGAGGTGTACGCCGCAGACCAGTTGTTCGCCACGCTCGACCCGACCTTGCGCCGGCTTGAGCTGAACGACCTGGGACCGATCGTGCTGGCCGACACCGTGGGCTTCATTCGCCACCTGCCGCACAAGCTGGTCGAGGCATTTCGGGCTACGCTCGAAGAGTCGAGCAACTCCGACCTGTTGCTGCATGTGATCGACGCCCATGAGCCAGAGCGCATGGAGCAGATTGAGCAGGTGCTCGCGGTTTTGGGTGAGATTGGTGCCGAAGGGTTGCCGATCCTCGAGGTGTATAACAAACTCGACTTGCTCGAAGATGTCGAGCCGCAGATCCAGCGCAATGCCGATGGCAAGCCGGAACGGGTCTGGGTATCGGCACGCGATGGGCGTGGCCTGGAGCTGGTCGGCCAGGCAATTGCCGAGTTGCTGGGGGATGATCTGTTTGTCGGTACCCTGTGCCTGGAGCAGCGTTTTGCCCGCTTGCGCGCGCAATTCTTTGCCTTGGGTGCCGTGCAGAGTGAAGAGCATGATGAAGAAGGGCGCAGCCTGCTGAGCGTGCGACTGCCCATGGTCGAACTGAATCGCCTGGTCAGCCGCGAAGGCATGGAGCCGCAAGTGTTTGTCGAGCAACACACTTTGCAATAAATGCTCGTCGAGGTCGCCGGGCAGCAGTGACAGGCATTCTGTAGCATTGGACGGCGCGCCGTGGGCGCGTCTTTGCTTTATCAGATGGAGAGCGCTATGGCTTGGAACGAGCCGGGTGGCAACTCGAACAATCAGGATCCCTGGGGCGGCCGCCGTGGTGGCGGTGGCGGTGGCGGTGACAAGAAAGGTCCGCCGGATCTGGACGAGGCCTTCCGCAAATTGCAGGACAGCCTGAATGGCATGTTCGGCAGTGGCAAGAAACGTGGCGGCGGTGACCGCAATGTCGGCAAGGGCGGTGGCCTTGGCCTGCTGGGCATTGGCCTGGCGGTGCTGGCTGCCATCTGGCTGTACAGCGCCGTGTACGTGGTCGACGAGCAGGAGCAGGCCGTGGTGCTGCGCTTCGGCAAGTACTATGAGACGGTCGGTCCCGGCCTGAACATCTACTTCCCGCCGATCGATCGCAAGTACATGGAAAACGTCACGCGTGAGCGTGCCTACACCAAGCAGGGCCAGATGCTGACCGAAGACGAGAACATCGTCGAGGTGCCGCTGACCGTCCAGTACAAGATCAGCAACCTGCAGGACTTCGTGCTCAACGTCGACCAGCCTGAGGTAAGCCTGCAGCACGCGACCGACAGTGCCCTGCGCCACGTGGTGGGTTCCACCTCGATGGACCAGGTGCTCACCGAAGGCCGTGAGCAGATGGCCGTGGATATCCGCGAACGCCTGCAGCGCTTCCTCGACAACTACCGTACCGGTATCACCGTTACCCAGGTCAACGTACAGAGCGCGGCAGCCCCGCGTGAAGTGCAGGAAGCCTTCGACGACGTGATCCGTGCCCGCGAAGACGAGCAGCGTGCCCGCAACCAGGCCGAGTCCTACGCCAATGGCGTGGTGCCGGAAGCCCGTGGTCAGGCCCAGCGCATCATCGAGGACGCCAACGGTTACCGCGACGAAGTCATCGCCCGGGCCAAGGGTGAGGCCGACCGCTTCACCAAGCTGGTCGCCGAGTACCGCAAGGCACCTGACGTGACCCGTCAGCGCCTGTACCTGGAGACCATGCAAGAGGTCTACAGCAACACCAGCAAGGTCATGGTGGCCACCAAGGACGGGCAGAACAACCTGCTCTACCTGCCACTGGACAAGATGGTCGAAGGCAGCCGCAACCCGTCCGCGCCAACTGGCAGCGTGTCGCCATCGGTCAACGATGCGGCCGCACGTGCGGCGCAGGACCTGCAACAGCAACAGCAGCCGCTGCGCACTAGGGAGAGCCGCTGATGAGCAACAGATCGCTGATCGCCCTGATCGCCGCCGTGGTGCTGGCCATCGTGGCCTGGAACAGCTTCTACATCGTGTCCCAGACCGAGCGTGCGGTACTGCTGCGTTTCGGTAAGGTAGTCCAGGCGGATGTTCAGCCAGGCCTGCACGTGAAGATTCCGTACGTGAACCAGGTACGCAAGTTCGACGCCCGCCTGATGACCCTCGACGCCCCGACCCAGCGGTTCCTGACCCTGGAGAAGAAAGCGGTGATGGTCGACGCCTATGCCAAGTGGCGCGTCAAGGATGCCGAGCGCTTCTACACCGCCACCTCCGGCATGAAGCAGATCGCCGACGAGCGTCTCTCACGTCGTCTGGAAAGCGGACTGCGTGACCAGTTCGGTAAACGTACCCTGCACGAGGTGGTTTCCGGTGAACGTGACGCGCTGATGGCTGACATCACCGCATCGCTGAACCGCATGGCCAACAAGGAGCTGGGTATCGAGGTGGTTGATGTGCGCGTCAAAGCCATCGACCTGCCGAAGGAAGTCAACCGCAGCGTGTTCGACCGCATGAGCACCGAGCGTGAGCGTGAGGCTCGTGAGCACCGCGCCAAAGGTAACGAACTGGCTGAAGGTATCCGTGCCGATGCCGACCGTCAGCGCCGTGTACTGCTGGCCGAAGCTTATCGCGAAGCAGAAGAAACCCGCGGTGACGGCGACGCCCAGTCGGCCGCCATCTATGCCAAGGCCTACACCCAGGACGCCGATTTCTACGCGTTCTACCGTAGCCTGCAGGCGTACCGCGAGAGCTTCTCGAACAAGAGCGACGTGCTGGTCCTGGACCCGAAGAACGAGTTCTTCCGCTTCCTGGACAAGAGCAAGCCGTGATGCTCAGGCCCTGATCTTCATGCAGCGGCGCCCCGCCTGGCAGCTAAAACACCAGGCGGGGTGCATCCTGAATGAAAAGGGGTGTATGATGAGGCAGCCGGGAAATTTCCCGGCTTTTTTGCGTCTGCAAGGTTGATTGGCAACGCGCCAGTTGACGGTTTGGTCAGGTCGCAAGGCAATTTGAGGGTATCGGGTACGGTGGCTGCGCTGGGATCAGTGCTGCCCGCTGCTGTGCGCGATACCGGCTTTACTGACGGCTCGCCTGCTGGCAAGCCGCCCGGACCAGAGGGGAAATGGCGTAATGGCAACGGTAGACCGCTGGCTGCTGCCAGATGGCATCGAGGAAGTACTGCCACCTGAGGCTGCGCGCATCGAGATCGCGCGCCGCCAGGTGTTGGACCTGTTCCAGAGTTGGGGCTACGAGCTGGTCGTCACCCCGCATATCGAGTACCTGGAGTCGCTGCTCACCGGCGCCGGCCAGGACCTGGATCAGCGCACCTTCAAGGTGGTGGACCCGCAGTCCGGCCGCCTGATGGGCTTCCGCGCCGACTTCACCCCGCAAGTGGCGCGCATCGACGCCCACACCCTGCGCCGTGAAGGCCCGAGCCGCCTGTGCTATGCCGGTAGCGTGCTGCACGCCCAGCCGCGTGCACTGTCGACCTCGCGCAGCCCGATCCAGCTGGGTGCCGAGCTGTATGGCGATGCCAGCCCTACCAGTGATGTCGAAGTCATCAGCCTGATGCTCGCCACGCTGCAGCTGGCCGATGTGCCGGATGTGCACATGGACCTGGGCCACGTTGGTATCTACCGTGGCCTGGCCCGTGCCGCTGGCCTGTCCGGTGCGGTGGAGCAGCAGTTGTTCGACGCCATGCAACGCAAGACTGTCGATGAAGTGCAGGCGCTGACCGCCGACTTGCCGAAAGACCTGGGCAACATGCTGCGCGCCCTGGTCGAGCTGTGCGGTGGCCGTGAAGTGCTGGCCGAAGCCCGCGTGCGCCTGGGCCGTGCCCCGGCCAGCGTGCTGGCAGCGCTGGACGACCTGCTGGCGATCGCTGACCGCCTGGCGTCGCGCTATCCGGACCTGCCGCTGTACTTCGACCTCGGCGAATTGCGCGGTTACCACTATCACACGGGCGTGGTGTTCGCCGTGTTCGTGCCAGGCGAAGGTCAGTCGATCGCCCAGGGCGGGCGTTACGACGACATCGGCGCCGACTTTGGCCGGGCGCGCCCGGCCACCGGTTTCTCCACGGATTTGAAGACCCTGGTCACACTGGGGCGAGCGGAGGTCGTATTGCCAACGGGCGGCATCTGGATGCCGGACAGTGGTGATGCGGCCCTCTGGCAGCAAGTCTGCCAGTTGCGCAACGAGGGCCAGCGTGTGGTCCAGGCCCTGCCTGGCCAGCCGTTGAGTGCTGCTCTCGAGGCGGATTGTGATCGGCAATTGATTCAGCAAGACGGGCGCTGGCAGGTTCTGCCGCTGGCCCAGTGAGTTTCTGCGTCGGCAGTAGGCCGGCAACCAAGTTTGCGTGAATGAGGACCAATGTAATGGGTAAGAATGTCGTCGTCCTGGGCACCCAGTGGGGTGATGAGGGCAAAGGCAAGATCGTCGATCTGCTGACCGAACATGCTGCCGCCGTAGTGCGCTACCAGGGTGGCCACAACGCGGGTCACACCCTGGTGATCAACGGTGAAAAAACCGTTCTGCACCTGATTCCGTCCGGCATCCTGCGTGAAGGCGTACAGTGCCTGATCGGCAACGGCGTGGTCGTTGCCCCGGATGCGCTGATGCGTGAAATCACCAAGCTGGAAGAGAAGGGCGTACCGGTGCGCGAGCGCCTGCGCATCTCCCCGGCTGCGCCGCTGATCCTGTCGTACCACGTGGCCTTGGACCAGGCCCGCGAAAAAGCCCGTGGCGAAGCCAAGATCGGCACCACCGGCCGTGGTATCGGCCCAGCCTACGAAGACAAGGTTGCGCGCCGCGGCCTGCGCGTAGGCGACCTGTTCCACCGCGAGCGTTTCGCGGCCAAGCTGGGTGAGCTGCTGGACTACCACAACTTCCAGCTGGTGAACTACTACAAAGAGCCGGCCATCGACTTCCAGCAAACCCTGGACGAGTGCATGGCCTACGCTGAACAGCTCAAACCGATGATGCTCGACGTCACCGCCGAGCTGCACAACCTGCGTCGCGCCGGCAAGGACATCATGTTCGAAGGCGCCCAGGGCTCGCTGCTGGACATCGACCACGGTACCTACCCGTACGTCACCAGCTCCAACACCACTGCTGGCGGTATCTCCACCGGCTCCGGCGTTGGCCCGATGTACCTGGACTACATCCTGGGTATCACCAAGGCCTACACCACGCGCGTAGGCTCCGGTCCGTTCCCGACCGAACTGTTCGACGAAACCGGCGCCACCCTGGCCAAGCGTGGCCACGAGTTCGGTTCCACCACTGGCCGTGCCCGTCGTTGCGGCTGGTTCGATGCCGTGATCCTGCGTCGCGCCATCGACGTCAACAGCATCTCGGGTATCTGCCTGACCAAGCTGGACGTACTGGACGGCCTGGAAACCATCAACATCTGCGTTGGCTACAAGAACGAGAACGGTGCCGTCATCGACGCGCCTTCCGATGCCGACAGCTACATCGGCCTGGAGCCGGTGTACGAAGAGATGCCAGGCTGGAGCGAGTCGACCGTGGGCGTTAAAACCCTGGAAGAGCTGCCGGCCAACGCTCGCGCCTACATCAAGCGCATCGAAGACCTGATCGGCGCGCCGATCGACATCATTTCGACCGGCCCGGACCGCAACGAGACCATCGTACTGCGTCATCCGTTCGCCTGATCTGCCCTCCAGGCTGATCTGACGCCGTGGCCCTGAAAGGGGCTGCGGCGTTTTCATTTCTGCGTCGAGCGAGATCAGTCAACCACCTGGCTGAACCTTGGCGTTTATGCCTGCTGTCTCCGGCACAACCCTTGCTGTAAGAAGTTTCTGTAGATGCCATCAAAATAGTGGCGCCAGAAAACACGAGGGTTACACCGTGTCTGCCATCCTCTCACTGTTACGAAGCCGCCTTTTGCGGCCTGTGTTTGTTGCCCTTGGTATCGCTCTTTTGGTGCAGGTGCTGGTTGCCGTTGCGCTTACCCGAAGCACGGTCACTGCCCTGGAGGCCGACCTTGGCGAGCGCTTGGGCAATGACAGCCGTCAGTTGGCCGGCGAACTGGAGCAAGCCGGGCAGGATGTGCGCTCGGGCCTGGACGGTCTATCCAGCAGCACCCGTCAGCGCCTGAGCGCAGGGTTGTCGGCACGGCTGCAAAGCGAACAGCAGCAACTGCGCAGCACCCTGGAAAAGAACCTGAAGGACTCCGCCAACGATATGGCAGAGCTGTTGGCCTCGGTTGCCCCGCGTGCCATCTGGGACAACGATGTGCCTGTGCTTTCAGACTTTGCACGGCGTGCCCAGCGCAATCCCAACGTGCTATTCGTGGTGTACGACGACGCCCAGGGCCAGCACCTGACCCGCTATCTGAACCG
The DNA here is from genome assembly GCF_001320605.1 of Pseudomonas sp. NBRC 111133. Classification (NCBI taxonomy): domain Bacteria; kingdom Pseudomonadati; phylum Pseudomonadota; class Gammaproteobacteria; order Pseudomonadales; family Pseudomonadaceae; genus Pseudomonas; species Pseudomonas sp. NBRC 111133. The sequence goes on from NZ_BCBJ01000095.1 coordinate 66,432, forward strand.
GCAAAACCCGATCAACCAGGCGTTGATGGAAAAAGGCCAGGGCGAGCGAGCGCTGGACAAAGTGATCGATGCAGCCCGGCGCGATCCTGCCGTTTACTTCGTCGAGGCTTCGATCAGCCCCAATGGCGCAGAAATCGGCAAGGTGGTGATGGGGGTTTCCACAGCGGGTATCGAGCAGGAACTGAAGGCCCTCGATCAGCGCTTTGCGGCCCTGATCGCCAGTGGCGAGCAACTGGTAGGCGACAGCCTGGTCGGCGCTGCTGCTGACAGCGGCAAAACCCTGCGTGAGCGGCTGGAAAAAGCTCAGGGCAGTGCCGCTGCCATGCAGGCCAACACCGCGCAAACCGTTCGCGATGCTGCCGGCGAGCTGCGCTGGCGCATTGGTCTGGGCCTGGTGCTGGTTGGTCTGGGTGTGTTGCTGGTGGTGGCCATGGTGCTAGGTCGTCGTGTGCTGAGCAAGCTGCGCCTGCTGATTACTGCCCTTGACGACCTGGCGGCAGGCGAGGGCGACCTGACCAAGCGTGTGCCCCTCGACAGCCGAGACGAGATCGGCGACATGGCTTCGGCCGTGAACCGCTTTGTCGACAAGTTGCAACCGATTGTGCGCGAAGCGGGCGAGGTGGCCCAGCGTACCGGTGTGGAAATTGGCGCGATGGCCCAGCGCAATGCCGGTGCCGATGCTGCTGCTGCGCTACAGCGCGATGAAGTGGCAGCCAGCCTGCGCGACCTTTCGAGCATGGCCGATGAAGCCCAGGCCGAAAGCCATGCGATGCAGGCGGCCTTGAAACAGGTGGTGGATATCCGCCAGGCCACCGACGAAAACAGCCGCACCTCGACCCAGCTCGCAGGGCTGATCGAAAACCTGGCTGGCCAGGTGGAGACAGGTTCTCAGGTGATCGAGCGCCTGGCCAAGCAGAGTGAGCAGATCGAAGTGGTGCTGACGGTGATCCACGGCATCGCCGAGCAGACCAACCTGCTGGCTTTGAATGCGGCCATCGAAGCGGCCCGGGCCGGTGAGACCGGGCGCGGCTTTGCCGTGGTGGCGGATGAGGTGCGGGCGTTGGCGAGCAAGACGCAAAGCTCCACAGGGGATATCCAGGCGCATATCGCTGCGCTGCAGAAGGGCGCCAAGGAGGCTGTGGCGACGATCAGCCAGGCCGGGCTGAAGGCCAGTGAAGGGCTGCTGGTGCTGCGTGACAACGAGCGCCGTCAGCAGTCTGTGCAGGCGGCGGTGGAGCAAGTTCACGCAGCTATCGGCCTGGCTACCCGCGCGGCCGAGCAGCAGGCGAGCGGCGCGCAGGCGGTGCGTGGGCGGGTGGAGACTATCCATGCCCAGGCCGAGCGCTCGGCCGAGGTGGTGATGCAGACCACGGCCAGTAGCAAGGTGCTGGATGATCTGGCTGCACAGCTTCGGGCGAGCCTGGGGCAGTTCAGGGCCTGACGCGAATCGTGTGGGGCGGTGCTATGATGGCGGAGAAACATGACAAAGGGAGTTGTTCATGTCCGCCCGACTGGTCGCCGCTCCGGCTGAACTGGACTTTCTTCATCGCGATGGCATTTCCGTCACTGCGCCCATGACCGCCCTGCAGGCCTATTGCGCCATGACTTCGGACGTTCCGGGCTGGCTGGCCATGGCCTTTCGCCTACGCGACTTCATCTCTCGCTGGTTCAACGTTGCCACTATTGACGGTTTCTCATCGCGTAATCCTGAGCGGGTTCCGGCAGTGGGTGAGCGTCTGGATTTCTTTGCCGTCGAGGCTATCAGCGACCAGCAACTGGTCCTGACTTCGCGTGACACGCACCTTGCGGTCATGGTGAGCATGGATCTGGATGAAGAGGGGCAGGGCCGGCAGCACTTGAGCGTCACCACGTCGGTGCAGTGCTTCAACCGTTTTGGCCGGCTCTACATGCTGCCGGTTGGCAAGGCACATGGGCCAATCGTGCGGCGTATGCTGCGCAACATCGCGTGATGTCTGTGATGGCCTCATCGCCGGCAAGCCAGCTCCCACAGGTACTGCGCAGGCCTTGAAGGCGACGCGGTACCTGTGGGAGCTGGCTTGCCGGCGATGAGGGCTTCGCGCTTTATGCCTTGTTCAGGTACATCCGCGTAGTCAGCAGATAAACCGGCAGCCCCGACACCACGATTAGCAATGCCGCGTAAGGCGCCGCTGCGGCGAACTCGACGTTGGCCGTATGCGCCCACACCTCGGTAGCCAGGGTGGTCATCCCGGTCGGGCTGAGCAGCAGGGTAGCTGTCAGCTCTTTCATGGCATCCAGGAACACCAGCGCAAACGCTGCCGCCATGGCCGGGAAGATGATCGGCAGGGTCACCCGGCAGAATGCCGTGAAGCTGCTGGCGCCCAGGGTGCGCGCGGCTTCCTCCAGTGTTGGCGAGGCCTTGTTCAGCGCGGTGCGCACCGGTGACTGCGCCAATGGCAGGAACAGCAGCGCATACGCCAACAGCAGCAACGCCGTGGTCTGGTACAGCGCCGGCACGTAGTGCAGGGCGAAGAACACCAGCGTCAGGGCAATCACCAGGCCGGGCAGGGCGTGTAGCAGGTACGGCAAGCGCTCGGCCCAGATCGCCAGGCGGCCTTTGTAGCGCACCACCAGGAAGCTGATCGGTAGCGCCAGCAGCACACAGAAACCGGCACCGCCAAGCGACACCGACAGCGAAGTGAACAGCGCCTTGGAGATAGCCCCCACCGGGAATGCTGCCGACGAACCCACGCTCAGCCAGTAGCCGAGCATGGCCAGCGGGATACCGCTGCCCAGCACTGCCAGAGCCACGCAGAGTAGCTGCGCCGGTACGGCCCAGCCACGCAGCCGCACGGGTTGCGCGCGGCGTGCCACGCCTTGGCCGATGCGCACATGGCGGGCTTTGCCGCGTACACGCAATTCCAGCCACAGCATCACCAGGCACATCGCCAACAGCACGGCAGACAGCATGGCCGCGTTGGCATTGCTGAATTCCAGTTCGAACTGCTGGTAGATCGCCGTGGTGAAGGTCTGCAGGCCGAGGATCGACAGCGCCCCGAACTCCACCAGCATGTGCAGGGCGATCAATAGCGCTCCGCCGAGCATCGAGGGCCACAGCAGCGGCAAGGTGACCTTGATGAACACACCCCAGCGGCTGCAACCCAGGGTGCGCGCCGACTCCTCCAGCGAGGTGTCGAGGTTGCGCAGGGTGGCGGCCACCGGCAGAAACACCAATGGGTACTTGGACAGGGCCATGACCAGGATGGCCCCGCCCAGCCCTTCGAAGTCCGAGCTCAGCGATACCCAGGTGAAACTGCTGACGAACGACGGTACCGCGAAGGGCAGGCAAAGCACCACGCCCCACAGGCGTCGGCCAGCCAGGTTGCTGCGCTCCAGCAGCCAGGCCAGGGCCAGGCCGACCACCATGCAGGCCAGCGTCACCCCGACCATAAGCATCAGGGTATTGCGCATCAGTCCCCAGACAAAGGGGCGCCACAGCAGGTGCAAGGCTTCACGCCAGCCGGCTTCCCAGGCTTTGATGGCGACATACAGCAGCGGCAGCAAGCTCATCGCCACCAGGAACAGCACAGGCAGCACCACCCAGATGGAGGGGCGCTTGCGGCGCGGCACGAAGCGTACCGGCACCGGCTCGGTCAAGGCAGCGGTCATCAGAGCAGGCCGACCTCGCGTTCAAGCTCGATGGCTTCCTGGGCATTGCCCAGGTCGGCCGGCGAGATTTTCGGCGGGCGCAGATCTTCGAACGGCTTCAGGCCCCGGTCGGAAACCATGCCCTTGTGCAGCGGGTACTCGGCGGTGGTCTGGGTGATCACCCGCTGGCCTTCTTCGCTGGCCATCCAGTTGAGCAGGGCCTGGGCTTCTTTCGGGTGCTTGCTGGCCTTGACTACAGCAGCGCCAGAGATGGTCACCAGGTTGCCGGCATCGCCATCGGCCAGGTAGTAGAGCTTGGTGTCGAGCTTGCCGCGTTCGCGTTCAAGTGCATACCAGTAGTAGTTGTTCACCAGTACCGCAGCCACTTCACCTCTTTCCACGGCTTTGAGGGCGACCATGTTGTTGGTGTAGGTTTTGCCGAAGGCTTTCAGGCCAGTCAGCCATTCTTCGGTGGCTTCACGGCCGTGCATCTTCAGGATGGCCACGGCCTGCTCCTGGAATGCACCGCTGGTGGGTACGTAGCCGACGCGGTCTTCCCACTCAGGGTTGGCGAAGTCCATCACCGTGGTCGGCAGGTCTTTTTCATCGACCTTCTTCGGGTTGTACACCACGATGCGCGTGCGCGCGGTGATACCCATCCAGGTACCGTTGGCGCCTACGTACTCCTTGGGCATCATGTTTGCGGTGGCGTCGTCGATCTTCGCCAGCAGGCCCAGTTCGCCCAGGTTGTTCAGGGGCGGGGACTCTTCGGTGTAGATGAGGTCGGCTGGCGAACGGTCGCCCTCCTCGATGATCTGGCTGGCCAGCTGGTTGCTGCTGCCCTTGCGGATATCGATGTGGATACCGGTCTTGGCCTCGTAGGCCTTGGCGATGGCTTCGCCGATTTCCTTGTGCTGACCGTTGTACATGGTCAGGGTGACCGGTGCGTCTGCCATGGCGGCCGGAGCGCCGATGACCAGGCTCAGCACGGCGGCGGCCAAGGTACGCATCAGCGGTTGCGGGCGGATCGTCATGCGGGTACTTCCTCGCTTACGGCTACATATTTGGAAACAATGGTAAACGAAATCGTTTCTCAAGTGGCCGGGTGACGAGAAATTCATGGTCAGACCATGGTGCAAGAGGATGATTTAGCCGCGAAGAGGCCGGCAAAGGTTTGTACCTATGACCGAAAGAGGAGGGATGCAAAAATCGCAGGCAAGAAAAAACCCACTAGCAAGCTAGTGGGTTTTTGTATGGTGCCCAGGAGAAGACTCGAACTTCCACGACCGTTAAGTCACTGATACCTGAAACCAGCGCGTCTACCAATTCCGCCACCTGGGCAAAGCTTTACATCATCTGCAGAAGGCGACTATTGTCAGCTTCACACAGTAGTAACAGATCCTTGGTCATCTATTACTTGAAAATATTTGGTGCCCAGGAGAAGACTCGAACTTCCACGGCCGTTAAGCCACTGATACCTGAAACCAGCGCGTCTACCAATTCCGCCACCTGGGCACACATTTGAGGTTACTTGATGCTTTACAGCGTCGTTCATCTCTACTACAACTTCGGGGTTGTCCGTCGTTGTGGTGCGCACTATACGGACGGTCCGGGGGGCTGTAAACCCCCCAAGCGAAAAAAATTTCAAAAAATTCAACTTGTTGATTCCGCAGGCCTATTCCTGTTCGCCGGAAGCGCCGGTGGGGCTGTCCAAGGCTGACATTTCCGGTTTCAATACGCCTATGCCAGAATTCCTATCTATATACCCCAAGGTGAACCCCTTCTGATGGCCGATTGGCAATCCCTCGATCCCGAGGCCGCTCGCGAAGCGGAAAAATACGACAACCCTATCCCCAGCCGTGAGCTGATCCTGCAGCGCCTCGCCGACCGTGGCGAACCGGCCGCGCGTGAGGAACTGGCGGCCGAGTTCGGTCTGTACGAAGAAGACCAGATCGAAGCCCTGCGCCGCCGCCTGCGTGCCATGGAGCGTGACGGCCAGCTTATCTATACCCGGCGCGGCACTTATGCCCCGGTAGACAAACTGGACCTGATCTGTGGTCGCGTCTCCGGCCACCGCGATGGCTTTGGCTTCCTTATTCCCGATGACGGCAGCGAAGACCTGTTCCTCAGCCCGTCGCAGATGCGCCTGGTGTTTGACGGTGACCGCGGCCTGGCCCGTGTCTCTGGCGTCGACCGCCGTGGCCGCCGCGAAGGTGTGCTGGTCGAGGTCATCTCCCGTGCCCACGAAAGCGTGGTCGGCCGTTACTTCGAAGAAGGCGGCATTGGCTACGTAACCCCGGACAACCCGAAGATCCAGCAGGAAGTGCTGGTGACCGCCGGGCGTAATGGCGGCGCGAAGATCGGCCAGTTCGTCGAGATCAAGATCACCCACTGGCCAACCCCGCGCTTCCAGCCGCAAGGCGACGTGGTCGAGGTCATCGGCAACTACATGGCGCCGGGCATGGAAATCGACGTTGCCTTGCGCAGCTACGATATCCCGCACGTCTGGCCCAAGGACGTGATCAAGGAAGCGCGCAAGTTCCGCTCCGAAGTCGAAGAGAAGGACAAAGAGAAGCGCGTCGACCTGCGCCATCTGCCGTTCGTCACTATCGACGGCGAAGATGCGCGCGACTTCGACGATGCTGTCTATTGCGAACCGCTGGGCAAGCTGCGCCTGTTCTCCGGTGGCTGGCGCCTGTACGTGGCCATTGCCGATGTGTCCAGCTACGTGCGCCTGGGCTCGGCCCTGGACGTCGAAGCCCAGCAGCGCGGCAACTCGGTGTACTTCCCCGAGCGTGTAGTGCCGATGCTGCCTGAAGAGCTTTCCAACGGCCTGTGCTCGCTGAACCCGCACGTCGACCGCCTGGCCATGGTCTGCGAAATGACCATGAACAAAGCCGGCCAGATGGTCGACTACCAGTTCTACGAAGGCGTTATCCACTCCCACGCCCGCCTGACCTACAACAAGGTCAGCAGCATGCTCGAGCACGCCCGCACCCGCGAAGGCAAGGCACTGCGCGAGGAATACAAGGACGTCGTGCCAGACCTGAAGAACCTGTACAACCTGTACAAGGTGCTGGTAGATGCCCGTCACACCCGAGGCGCCATCGACTTCGAAACCCAGGAAACCCGCATCATCTTCGGCGACCAGCGCAAGATCGCGGAAATCCGCCCGACCGTGCGCAACGATGCCCACAAGCTGATCGAGGAATGCATGCTGGCGGCCAACGTGGCCACCGCCGAGTTCCTGCAAAAGCACGGCGTGCCAGCCCTGTACCGCGTGCACGACGGCCCGCCGCCGGAGCGCCTGGAAAAGCTGCGCGCCTTCCTCGGTGAGCTGGGCCTGAGCCTGCACAAAGGCAAGGACCCTTCACCGAAGGATTACCAGGCCCTGCTGGCGAGCATCGCCGGGCGCCCGGACTTCCACCTGATCCAGACCGTGATGCTGCGTTCGCTGAGCCAGGCCGTGTACAGCACCGAGAACAATGGCCACTTCGGCCTGAACTACGAGGCGTACACCCACTTCACCTCGCCGATCCGCCGTTACCCGGACCTGCTGGTGCACCGCGCCATCCGCAGTATCATCCGTTCCAAGGTCGATACCCCGCACGTCAAGCGTGCCGGCGCCATGAGCATTCCCAAGGCGCGTATCTACCCGTACGACGAGAACACCCTGGAGCAACTCGGCGAGCAGTGCTCGATGACCGAGCGCCGGGCCGACGAAGCCACCCGTGACGTGGTGAACTGGCTCAAGTGCGAGTTCATGAAGGATCGCGTGGGCGAGACCTTCCCGGGTGTCATCACTGCCGTGACCGGTTTCGGCCTGTTCGTCGAACTGACCGACATTTACGTAGAGGGCCTAGTGCACGTCAGTGCGCTGCCGGGCGACTACTACCACTTCGACCCTGTGCACCACCGTCTGTCGGGCGAGCGCACCGGGCGCAGCTTCCGCTTGGGCGACACCATCGAAGTCAAGGTCATGCGTGTTGACCTGGACGAGCGCAAGATCGACTTCGAAGTGTCGGAAAAGACCCTCGCCGCACCGATCGGCCGCAAGCAGCGCGGCGCCGCGCCAGCAGCCGACAAGGTTGAGCAGCAGCCGGTGACCGAAGCGAAAGCCACGCCTAAACCGCGTAGCCGCAAGAGCGAAACCGCCGAGGCGTACTTCCCGAAAGACGCCGTGCAGCGTAACGCCGAAGTGCGCAAGAGCCGCGAAATGAAAAAGGCGCTGATGAGCGAGGCACGCAGTGGCGGCCATGCCAGCAGCAAGTCGGACAAAGGTGGCAAGTCCTCCGGTTCCGGCAAGCCAACCAAGCACCGTAAAGGCCCGCCGAAGTCCGGTGCGCCACGCAAGAGCAAGAGCAAGTCATGAGTCAGCTGGAAAAGATCTACGGCGTGCACGCCGTGCAGGCATTGCTGCAGCACCATCCGAAGCGGGTCAAGCAGATCTGGCTGTCGGAAGGGCGCAGCGAGCCACGCCTGGAAACCTTGCTGGCGCTAGCGGCGGAAAACCGCGTGCCGGTCGGCCAGGCCGAGCGCCGTGAGCTGGATGCCTGGGTAGAGGGCGTGCACCAGGGCGTGGTCGCCGAGGTCAGCCCAAGCCAGGTGTGGGGTGAGTTGATGCTCGAAGAGTTGCTTGAGCGCACCGAAACCCCGCCGCTGATCCTGGTGCTGGACGGTGTGACCGACCCGCACAACCTGGGCGCCTGCCTGCGTACGGCCGATGCGGCGGGTGCCACGGCCGTGATCGTGCCCAAGGATAAATCGGCCACGCTAACGCCGGTTGTGCGCAAGGTGGCCTGCGGTGCGGCAGAGGTGATCCCGCTGGTGGCCGTGACTAACCTGGCGCGTACGCTGGAGAAGCTGCAGCAGCGCGGCCTGTGGGTGGTGGGCACTGCCGGCGAGGCCGAGCAGGAGATCTACCAGCAGGACCTGACCGGGCCACTGGTGATGATCATGGGCGCGGAAGGCAAGGGCATGCGTCGGCTGACCCGCGAACATTGCGACTTCCTGGTGAAGTTGCCGATGGGCGGCAGCGTCAGCAGCCTGAACGTTTCGGTGGCGACCGGCGTTTGCCTGTTCGAAGCCGTGCGCCAGCGTCAGGCCAAGCGCTGATCGCGTAAGCCTGTTCCGGCCTCTTCGCGGGCAAGCCCGCTCCCACAGGATCCGCACCTGATTCGAGTGTGGTGCGCGCCTGTGGGAGCGGCCTTGCCCGCGAAGAGGCCGATAGCCTGTGAATATGTTTCTGACTGTTCAAATATTCGCCAATTGCCTTGCTTGTGCGCTACGCCTTCTCTACAATTGCGCCCCTTGCCGAGCTGGCAGGCGCTCATGTGCCTCCCCTCCGTGCAAGACATACAGTGTCATTCACTCCTTGTCTGACCAGATTCACTGGCAGACTACTAACCCGTAAGGAGCATTCATGCGTCATTACGAAATCATCTTCCTGGTTCACCCGGACCAGAGCGAACAAGTCGGCGGCATGGTTGAGCGTTACACCAAGCTGATCGAAGAAGATGGTGGCAAAATCCACCGCCTGGAAGACTGGGGCCGTCGTCAACTGGCCTACGCAATCAACAATGTTCACAAGGCTCACTACGTGATGCTGAACGTTGAGTGCACCGGCAAGGCCCTGGCCGAGCTGGAAGACAACTTCCGCTACAACGATGCCGTTATCCGTAACCTGGTCATCCGTCGCGACGAAGCCGTTACCGGCCAGTCCGAGATGCTGAAGGCTGAAGAGAACCGCAGCGAGCGCCGTGAGCGTCGCGAGCGTCCTGAGCATGCTGACTCCGCCGAAGGCGACGACAGCAATGACAGCGACTCCAGCGATAACGCTGACGAGTAATCCACGGACCTTTAGAGGAGCCTATTAAATGGCACGTTTCTTCCGTCGTCGTAAATTCTGCCGCTTCACTGCTGAAGACGTGAAAGAGATCGACTTCAAAGATCTCAACACCCTGAAAGCTTACGTATCCGAAACCGGCAAGATCGTTCCAAGCCGTATCACCGGTACCAAAGCTCGTTATCAGCGTCAGCTGGCTACCGCTATCAAGCGCGCCCGCTTCCTGGCCCTGCTGCCCTACACCGACAGCCACGGCCGCTGAGACCGGGTCGTCGACAAGCAGTAAGGGATTAGCATGCGAGCGTTAGCAAGTTTCATCATGCGCGGTCGTGTGCAGGCCACCCTGGTGGTGGTCATCAGCGCGGTACTGCCGCTGCTGTTCTGGTTGAGTGCCGCTGCCGGCAGCCTTGTGCTGCTGCGGCGTGGGTTCAAGGATGCTACAACGGTCATCGTCGGCGGCCTGCTGGCCGGGCTGGCCGTGTGGGTCATGGGCGATCCCATCACCTTTCTGGTGATTGCGGGTGCCCTGGCCCTGGCCGCCATGCTGCGTGCCGAGCATCCCTGGAGCCGGGTGTTGCTGGCCAGTGCCGTGTTCGCCGTGGCGTTTAGCCTCGTGCTTGATCTGGCGCTGGCGCAAACCTTCGATGTGCTGGCCAAGGCGTTTGCCGAAGCCATGCCGAAAATCGAGGGGCAACCGGTGCTCTCCGGTGAGCTGATCCGCCCTGTGCTGGTCGCTTCCACAGCAGTGACGGTGCAATTGTTCAGTGTGTTGGCGTTAATGCTGGCGCGCTACTGGCAGGCAGCGTTGTACAACCCTGGAGGCTTCGGTCGCGAGTTTCGCGAACTGAAGTTGCCGAAACAGACCATGGCGGTCTTGGTGGCAGTGATGGTGGTGGCGCCGTTTATCGGCCCGCAGTTCATCATCCTGGCATCGGCTTCCAGCCTGGTTCTGGTGCTGGCCGGCATCGCCTTGATGCACGGGCTGGTGGCACAGGGTCGACTGGCCGGTTTCTGGCTGGTAGGCATGTACGTGACGCTGCCGCTGATCATGCAGCTGATTTATCCGTTGCTGGTGGTTTTGGCCATTGTCGACAGCCTGATTGATTTTCGCGGTCGCAAGTCCCCCAAGGGGAATGACTCCGCGAACGGTGAAGGTTAAAAGTTAAGAGGTTTTACCAAATGGAACTGATCCTGCTGGAAAAAGTCGCTAACCTGGGCAACCTGGGCGACAAAGTAAAAGTTAAGGCTGGTTACGGCCGTAACTTCCTGCTGCCATTCGGCAAGGCCACCGTTGCCAACGCCGCCAACCTGGCTGCGTTCGAAGAGCGTCGCGCCGAGCTGGAAAAAGCAGCCGCTGACAAGAAAGCTTCGGCTGAAAGCCGCGCTGCCCAACTGGCCGAGCTGGAAGTGACCATCACTGCCACCGCTGGCGACGAAGGCAAGCTGTTCGGTTCGATCGGCACCCACGACATCGCTGACGCCCTGACCGCCTCCGGCGTTGAAGTGGCTAAAGCTGAAGTTCGTCTGCCGAACGGCACCATCCGTCAGGTTGGCGAATACGACGTAGCCGTGCACCTGCACAGCGACGTTGAAGCCACCGTACGCGTGGTTGTCGTAGCTGCCTAAGCTGCGCTGACTGGCTGGCTCCTTGCGAGCCAGGCGGTTAACATCGGGCACGGTCCTGTTTTCGACAGGCCGTGCCCTTTGTCTTTTTCATCCTCCAGAATTCTTTCGTGGCCATGAACGAGATCACCAACTCCGAACAGCTAGACCTGCAAACCGCAGCCCTGAAGGTGCCGCCGCATTCCATCGAGGCCGAACAGGCCGTGCTCGGTGGCCTGATGCTGGACAATAACGCCTGGGAGCGAGTGCTGGATCAGGTGTCGGATGGCGACTTCTACCGGCATGACCACCGCCTGATCTTCCGTGCCGTGCACAAGTTGGCCGACGCCAACCAGCCATTCGACGTGGTAACCCTGCACGAGCAGCTGGATAAAGAAGGCCTCTCTTCGCAAATCGGCGGCCTGGCGTACCTGGCCGAGCTGGCCAAGAACACCCCGTCGGTGGCCAACATCAAGGCCTATGCCGCGATCATTCGCGAGCGGGCCACATTGCGCCAACTGATCAGCATCAGTACCGACATCGCCGACAACGCCTTCAACCCGCAGGGGCGTAACGCCGAAGAAATCCTCGACGATGCCGAACGGCAGATCTTCCAGATCGCCGAGGCGCGGCCGAAAACCGGTGGCCCGGTAGGCGTCAACGAGCTGTTGACCATGGCCATCGACCGCATCGATACGCTGTTCAACTCCGACAGCGATATCACTGGCGTGTCCACCGGCTTTACCGACCTGGATGAAAAAACCAGTGGCTTGCAGGCTGCCGACCTGATCATCGTCGCGGGCCGTCCGTCGATGGGTAAGACCACCTTCGCCATGAACCTGGTTGAAAACGCCGTGCTGCGTACCGACAAGGCAGTGCTGGTGTTCTCCCTCGAGATGCCAGGCGAATCGCTGATCATGCGTATGCTTTCGTCGCTGGGCCGTATCGACCAGACCAAGGTGCGTTCCGGTCAGCTGGACGACGATGACTGGCCGCGCCTGACCTCGGCGGTGAACCTGCTCAACGACCGCAAGCTGTTCATCGACGATACCGCTGGCATCAGCCCCTCGGAAATGCGCGCCCGTACCCGTCGGCTGGCCCGTGAGCACGGCGAAATCGCCATGATCATGGTCGACTACCTGCAGTTGATGCAGATTCCGGGGTCGGCTGGCGACAACCGGACAAACGAAATTTCCGAAATCTCCCGCTCGCTCAAGGCCCTGGCCAAGGAATTCAACTGCCCGGTCATCGCCTTGTCGCAGCTGAACCGCTCCCTGGAACAGCGCCCGAACAAACGCCCGGTGAACTCCGACTTGCGTGAATCCGGTGCTATCGAGCAGGACGCCGACGTGATCATGTTCGTGTACCGCGACGAGGTGTACCACCCCGAGACCGAGCACAAGGGCGTGGCGGAAATCATCATCGGTAAGCAGCGTAACGGCCCCATCGGCTTTGTGCGCCTGGCGTTCATCGGCAAGTACACCCGCTTCGAGAACCTCGCGCCGGGTATGTACAACTTCGATGATGATGAATAAAGCGCGGTTTAATTAGGCTGCGAATATCTACCGGCTTAACAGGAACTCTGTGGGAGCGGCTTCAGCCGCGAAGAATCCATCGCGGAGGATGGCACCGGCTATGCCAGTGTTCGCGGCTAAAGCCGCTCCCACAGGGTGTGCGGTGCGCCTGCTGGCTCAGCGTTCTGAGCGATCTTCGTTCTTGCTTGACTGACGATGCGCCCCTCGCTCAGGGTGATAACCCGGTCAAACCGCGACAACGCGCTCTGATCATGCGTCACGCAGATCAATCCCTTCCCTTGGAATGTTTCGAATAACAGGTCCCAGGTGCGCTCTGACGATCCGGCATCAAGCCCAGCTGTGGGCTCGTCAAAGAAATTGAATTCGCCGGGCCGGTTAAGCAAGCGTAGCAACGTCAGCCTGCGTGCTTCTCCACCCGAAATGGATTCTGCGCGTGCGTCCAGTTCAAGCTCGTACCAGTCTTTGCTTAGCCCCAGGCACTCAAGCCATCGTTCGATTTGAGCGCGATCATGAGCATGCTCGAACAATACCGCCCGGGGCATCGAACCGGGTATGAAGTGCGCATCCTGAGGGCAGAGTCGTAAACTATTGAACTGCTCACGCCCGTCGAGTGCAGATAGGCACCTGCCGTGCAAGTGAACATGCCTGCGCAACTGGAATACCGTTCCTGCCAGCGCATGCAGAAGTGTGGACTTGCCGCACCCGCTGGGCCCAACCAGCGCAACCCGTTCTCCTGCACGAATTACCAAAGGCTCATCGATCAGCAGTTGCAGCGCGTTTCGGGCGCTGAGTTGGCAGGGGGTAATGCAAAGCCATGCGTTTTCATCTGAGGGCTCTGCCTTTATGGATTCTGTCGGGCCGAACACCGGAAGTTGCAACCAGTGTTCGAGTTTGCGTTTGTCGAGCCGGAACTGATCGAGCAATCGCCAGGCTTCCGCCAGTTGTGCAACGCCTGTGAGCAGTCCACTCACCAGCGTGAATAGCGCAACAAGCTCGCCTAGGCTCAGGTGCGGTGTTGCCTGAGATTGATCATGGATGCCCCACATGAGCAATCCGCCACTGCCCAGGCCAATGAACAACGTACGCAGGCCCTGGAGCCATCCGCCACTGTGGGCAACCCGTACCGCTGAGTCGGCATAGCCCGAGAGTGTCTGGTGGACGGGACTCATTGCTGCATCTTCGGCCCTCTCCAGCTTGACCGTTGATGCGCTGGCGAAGGTATCCACCCATTGTTCCGCCAGTTCGTCTTCTCGTGAGTTGACTGCTTCGATATGTCGCCGACGCCAGCGCACCAGACGATCATTGGCCCACAGATATGCCAGGCTCAAGGGTACGAGGCCGATCAGTACCGAAGTAGCATCCAAGTAGGCGAAGAGCGTAATCAACACTGCAGCTTCTGCCAGTACCGGCCATGCCGAGCCAATCAGAAAGCCCAGCCATCGCTCCTGTGCCGTTATCCCTCTATCCAGTACCTTTACCAGCGTTCCGCCATGGAGTTGTCCATAGGCTTCGAAGCGTTTGTCCAGCAATGCTCGACACCAGCGGATAGAGAGTTGTTTCACGCGTTCCTGGCAGAGGCGCGCAAGGCACCAGGCTTGCAAAGGGGTCAGCGAGGCTTGCAGTGCGATCAGACTTGCGAAGGCACCGAGCAGAAACAGGGAAGACGAGGCTGAGTGGACAGGTTGTCGATGATGTCAGCCAGGATCAGGGCTGGTACGACGGTTGCGATTTTCAGTACCAATGTCGCGCTCAGGGCTGCGAAGATGCCTGGATAGATATGCATATGCCTCGCGCCCGTTATACAGAAAGTGGATGCCGGGCCTGATTGGCTGGAGAGGGCCTGGAACGGAGTGGTGCTGGAGGGTCGTATCTTTCAACAGGTTCGGCTGGTTGTCTGCCTGACAAGAGTTTGGAAATGTATCCGGTAGAGGGAGCGGGCGTGCCCGCAACGAATTCAGCGCCTATGAGATCGATATATGCCCCACCGCAAACCTCAAGCCAGGCACCTGGCAGCCCACATCCAATCATCGCCCACCCCACCAATCCCCACGAAGACAGTCGGATTTGGTCAAAATTTGTGCTATATTCCGCGCCCGCGATTTCCCTGCACACCAGAACCGGTCACTGACATGCAAGCAGCCAAACCACTCTACGACTATCCCAAGTACTGGGCCGAATGCTTCGGGCCAGCACCTTTCCTGCCGATGAGCAGGGAGGAGATGGATCTGCTCGGCTGGGATTCCTGCGACATCATCATCGTGACCGGTGATGCCTACGTCGACCATCCGTCGTTCGGCATGGCCATCATCGGCCGCCTGCTGGAGGCCCAGGGCTTCCGCGTGGGCATCATTGCCCAGCCGAACTGGCAGTCGAAAGACGACTTCATGAAGCTCGGCGAGCCGAACCTGTTCTTCGGTGTGGCCGCCGGCAACATGGACTCGATGATCAACCGCTACACCGCAGACAAGAAGATGCGTTCGGACGATGCCTACACCCCTGGTGGCCTGGCCGGCAGCCGTCCGGACCGCGCCAGCCTGGTGTACAGCCAGCGCTGCAAGGAAGCCTACAAGCATGTGCCGATCGTACTCGGCGGCATCGAGGCGTCGCTGCGCCGCATCGCCCACTACGACTACTGGCAGGACAAGGTCCGCCACTCGATCCTGATCGACGCCAGTGCCGACATCCTGCTGTTCGGCAACGCCGAGCGTGCGGTGGTCGAAGTGGCCCAGCGCCTGTCCAACGGCGAGAAGATCGAGAGCATCACTGACGTGCGCGGCACGGCCTTCGTGCGCCGTGATACCCCGCAAGGCTGGTACGAGATCGACTCGACCCGCATCGACCGCCCTGGTCGCGTGGACAAGATCATCAACCCGTACGTGAACACCCAGGACACCCAGGCCTGCGCGATCGAGCAGGCCAAGGGCGACCAGGAAGACCCGAACGAAGCCAAAGTGGTGCAGATCCTCGACAGCCCGAGCGTGACCCGTGAAAAATCGGTGATCCGCCTGCCGTCGTTCGAAAAGGTGCGTAACGACCCGGTTCTCTACGCCCACGCCAACCGCGTGCTGCACCTGGAGACCAACCCGGGCAACGCCCGCGCCCTCGTGCAGAAGCATGGCGAAGTGGATGTGTGGTTCAACCCGCCGCCCATCCCCATGAGCACCGAAGAAATGGACTACGTGTTTGGCATGCCGTACGCCCGTGTGCCGCACCCGGCCTATGGCAAGGAGCGCATCCCGGCCTACGAGATGATCCGTTTCTCGGTAAACATCATGCGTGGCTGCTTCGGTGGCTGCACCTTCTGCTCGATCACCGAGCACGAAGGCCGCATCATCCAGAACCGCTCGCACGAGTCGATCCTGAACGAGATCGAAGAGATGCGCGACAAGGTGCCGGGCTTCACCGGCGTGGTCTCCGACCTTGGCGGCCCGACCGCCAACATGTACCGCATCGCCTGCAAGAGCCACGACATCGAGAAGCACTGTCGCAAGCCGTCGTGCGTGTTCCCCGGCATCTGCGAAAACCTCAACACCGACCACAGCTCGTTGATCGAGCTGTACCGCAAGGCCCGTGCCTTGCCGGGTGTGAAGAAGATCCTGATCGCCTCGGGCCTGCGTTACGACCTGGCCGTTGAGTCGCCGGAGTACGTGAAGGAGCTGGTCACCCACCATGTGGGCGGTTACCTGAAGATTGCCCCGGAGCACACCGAGCGTGGCCCGCTGGACAAGATGATGAAGCCGGGCATCGGCACCTACGACCGCTTCAAGCGCATGTTCGAGAAGTTCTCGAAAGAGGCGGGCAAGGAACAGTACCTGATTCCGTACTTCATCGCCGCGCACCCGGGCACCACTGACGAAGACATGATGAACCTGGCCCTGTGGCTGAAGGGCAACGGCTTCCGCGCCGACCAGGTACAGGCGTTCTACCCGTCGCCGATGGCTTCGGCCACGGCCATGTACCACTCGGGCAAGAACCCGCTGCGCAAGGTGACCTACAAGAGCGAAGGGGTGGAGATCGTCAAGAGCGACGAGCAGCGCCGCCTGCACAAGGCGTTCTTGCGCTACCACGACCCGAAAGGCTGGCCGATGCTGCGTGAAGCACTGCAGCGTATGGGCCGTGCCGACCTGATTGGCCCGGGCAAGCACCAGCTGATCCCGCTGCACCAGCCGCAGACCGATACCTACCAGAGCGCACGCCGCAAGAACTCGACGCCGGCGGGCAGCCACAAGGTGGGCAAGGATCAGAAGATCCTGACCCAGCACACCGGCCTGCCACCGCGTGCCAGCGATGGCAGCAAGCCGTGGGACAAGCGCGAGAAGGCCAAGGCCGAGGCGTTTGCACGTAACGAGAAGGCGGCCAAAGAGCGCAAGGAAGCGGCCAAGGGTGGCAAGGGCAACAAGAAGCCGCGCCAGCCAGTCATTCCGCGTTAACTGATCGATTTTTGGGGCTGCAAAGCGGTCCCAAAAATCTCAGCTTCAATCAGGCTGCTTGTCGACCCACTTTGGCGCCACTGGCGCAACAAAGCTGTCCATCCCGTCCAGCAGCGCATCCGGCTGCTGCGCCAGCAACAACATTGCCCGATGTTGCGGCCGCACAAAGCCTTCTTCGACGATATGGTCGAGGAACCCGCCCAGCTTGTCGTAGAAGCCGTTCACATCGAGCAGCCCCAGCGGCTTGGCGTGATAGCCCAGTTGCCCCCAGGTCCAAACCTCGAACAACTCTTCCAGCGTACCCAGCCCACCCGGCAGGGCGATGAAGGCATCGCTCAGCTCGGCCATGCGTGCCTTGCGCGCGTGCATGCCATCGACCACTTCCAGGCGCGTCAGGCCTTTGTGGCCGACTTCAGCGTCCAGCAGGCTTTGCGGGATGATGCCGACCACTTCGCCACCTGCTGCCATGGCCGCGTCGGCCACCACGCCCATTAGGCCCACGGCGCCGCCGCCATACACCAGGGTCAGGCCACGGCGGGCAATGGCCTGGCCGAGCGCGACGGCAGCTTCACGGTAAGCAGGGTTGGCGCCAATGCTGGCACCACAGAACACACAAACGGAACGTACGGGCATTGCTCATCTCCTGTCACTCAGGTGCACAGGGTACGGCGCATGCCCGTTGCTTCCAAGGCCGCGTTCATTCCGGGCGGGAGAATTCGCAGATGGCGCCGGTAGCCCCGTGGGCATAGGCGGCGAGCAGGCTATTGATGAAGGCAGAGATGGGCATTTGGTATTGCTCCTAAATGAGAGGTTGTCCCATCGTCTAATAAAAGGGCATGATGTGCCCTTAGATTGGTTGTATACAATCCATTGAACAATTCTACTGGCTGGCCTCTTGACACCCCCTTGACCCATATCAGCAAGGGGCTGAACGGTTTCAGGCAGTCTCGCAATTGATAAAACCCTGCCAAGGAGATTCATGATGTTTGCGAAAGCTGTAGCGGTATCCCTGCTGACCCTCGCCAGCGCCTCTGTCTTCGCCGCCGAGTGCTCGGTAACTGTCGACTCGACCGACCAGATGTCCTTCAACACCAAGGAAATCACCGTCGACAAGAGCTGCAAGGAATTCACCGTCAAACTGACCCACTCGGGCAACCTGCCGAAAAACGTGATGGGCCACAACCTGGTGATCAGCAAGACTGCCGACATGCAGGGCATTGCTACCGAAGGCATGAGCCAGGGCCTGGACAAGGACTACATCAAGGCTGACAACGCCGCGATCATCGCTCACACCAAGATGATCGGTGCGCCTGAGAAAGAAACCGAAGTGAAGTTCGACGCTACCAAGCTGGAAGCCGGTGGTGACTACAGCTTCTTCTGCACCTTCCCGGGCCACATCTCGATGATGAAGGGCAAGGTCGTCGTCAAGTAAGCGGGTAAGGGGCCGCAAGGCGGCCCCTTAGCTTCAAGGGGCGAACGGCAGTTCGCGCTTGTGCTGGGTCTTGCGGTAGGTGGCAACGATGATGTCGAATGCCGCCTGATCAACCGGCTGACCATGCAGGAAGGCATCGATCTGCTGGTAGGTCACGCCATGGGACGCTTCGTCCGGCTTGCCCGGTGCCAGGTCCTCAAGGTCTGCAGTCGGCACCTTCTCCACCAGTGACTCCGGCGCACCAAAGCTGCGCGCAATGGCCCGTACCTGGTTCTTCACCAGCCCGCTCAGCGGCGCCAGGTCGCAGGCACCATCACCAAACTTGGTAAAGAAGCCCAAGGCCTTCTGCCCCCCTATAAAGTGCACAATCCACATCTCTATAAGGCTTATATATAGGGTAGATAGCTGTGCAAAAACCACAACTGCACAACCCCAAAAAAGTGTAAATTTTTTTTGAGGTGCTCATGCTGCCTGCTCAAATCGGGTGGAGAGGATAGGGCATAATGGGGAGGAATATCGCAGGATGCCGCTCCCGCCTCCAGGTAAATGGCCACCATGGAGCTTCCCTCCCGAAGCCCAAATCCCATCCAGGTCGCCACCTCATCCATCCGGCCCAGCGCTGCATCTTGCAATCCCGCTCAAGGCATAGGAGGAACCATGCAGAATTTGAGAGTGGTAATGGCTCAGCTGAATATCCGAGTAGGGGATATTCAAGGTAATGTTGAAAAGGTCATTGAAGCGGCGAAGAAAGCCCGTGATGAACTCCATGCCCAAGTTATTGTTTTCCCCGAACTAACTCTCTGTGGCTATCCGCCAGAAGATTTGCTGTTGCGAACTAGCATGCAGCATCGGATTGAAAAAGCTTTAGAGCAAGTTAAGAGCGCTGCGCAAGGTATTGCGATCGTGGTGGGCTTCCCATGGGTTGAGGAAGGTTCTGGCCACGAAGAGCTTCAAAGTCGTCGCTATAATAGCTGCGGGATATTCGCGGATGGTAAGGAAGTTGCTCGCTACTACAAGCAGCAGCTTCCAAACTATCGAGTGTTCGATGAGAAGCGCTACTTCGTGCCTGGTAATGAGCCGTGCGTAGTTGAGCTTTTCGGTGTAAAGATTGCGCTGGGTATTTGCGAAGATATCTGGTTCCCAGAACCTCTTGGTCAAGCTTGCAGTGCCGGCGCGCAGCTTATGCTGACTCTGAATGCCTCGCCGTTCCATAGAGGTAAACAGGTTGAGCGTGAAGAACTGTTGGCTGAAAGAGCGAGTGAGTGCTCGATCCCAATGGTTTATGTCAACCAAGTTGGCGGCCAAGACGAGCTTGTGTTCGATGGGAATAGCTTTGTAGTTGACGGAGGCGGGAAGGTTACTCAGCGAGCTCCAGCCTTTGAAGAAGGTCTGCATACTGTAGACTTTGAAGTCGATGGCAAGAAAGTTACACCGATTTCAGCTGAGAAGTCGGAATTGCTGAGCATCGAGGCTAGTGTTTATCAAGCACTGGTAACAGGTGTTAGAGACTATGTACAACGCAATGGTTTTAAAGGTGTCGTACTTGGTCTGTCTGGAGGTATCGATTCGGCTTTGAGTTTGGCTGTTGCAGTTGATGCTCTAGGTGTTGAAAATGTTGAAGCGGTGATGATGCCGTATCACTACACCGCACAGATGAGTCAGGACGACGCGAAAGAAGAAGCTGATTTGCTCGGCGTGAAATATAGCGTGATGCCAATTCAGCCTATGGTTGAAGCGTTCCTCGCTACTCTTGCGTCTGAGTTTGAAGGGCTGGCTAAAGATACCACCGAAGAGAACTTGCAGGCGCGTTGCCGTGGTGTGATTCTCATGGCGATCTCCAACAAGAAGCGCTACTTGGTACTGACTACTGGTAACAAGAGTGAGATGGCGGTTGGGTATGCGACGCTATATGGTGATATGGCCGGTGGCTTCGATGTCCTGAAAGATGTTCCGAAGACACTTGTATTCAAGTTGAGCGAGTATAGGAACACGCTTGGGTACGTAATTCCACAGCGCGTGATTGATCGTCCGCCATCAGCAGAGCTTGCACCTGATCAGAAGGACGAAGACTCGCTCCCGCCGTATCCAGTTTTGGATGAGATCTTGCGCCTTTATGTTGAGCATGACTATTCAGCGGACGCCATCATTGAAGAAGGCTTCGATAAAGAGGTTGTGTACAAGGTTATTAGGCTCGTTGACCTCAATGAGTATAAGCGACGTCAAGCTGCAGTTGGCCCGCGTGTAACTGAGAGAGGGTTTGGTAGAGATCGTCGTTATCCAATTACTTCGAAGTGGAGTATTGGGGAATAACTGTGAGGTCTTTAAGTAAGTCCCAGTAAGACCTAGTAAGTCCGCAAGAATGTAAGTCAGTAAGAAAAGTAAGTCAGTAAGCCAGCCCCATCCGCGATGGGGCCAGGCGAAGAGTAACAACGCTCCCAAATCCTCTCCGAGCCGGCCTCCGAGGCTGCATTGGCCCTCCATGGGTCGAAACGACGCCAAGCCGTCTTTTTCTACGCTCATTCAGCATCTAGCTCTACGTGCGCTCAGGCAGGCCTATAAGCCAAGATCAGAAGGTCAGCCGCGCGGTGCGCGAATTCGCGACATCTTTATTCTCGGTGCTGCGCAACGTCGCGTGACGGCGCAGGAAGCGTGTGCGATTCCCAATTGTTGGCTCTGGCTGCACCCCCGGAAGCTAAAGTCCTCTAGCGCCTACCCCTCAGGGCTTTGCTGGCCCCATACGAATCGAAGCGGCACCAAACCATCTCAAATTTTGCCTCCAGTCAAACCATCGCAATCCGGGTGATTTCCTAGCATCATTTGCGCGTTCGTTTTCTGCTACCCAGGGAAGTGCATGAGCAAGCCACAATCAGAAAAGCAGCCGCGCGCGGCGCGAATTCGCGACGACTTCACTGGCACCACCGTTCAGCGCCTGCGGGATAGCGCTGGAAACGTATGCGCTTTTCCTGGCTGCTTCGTGCACACCCACGGTGCCAACGCCTCGGGTGATGGAGTTGTGAACCTAGGGGTTGCGTGTCATATCAAGGCTGCAGCACCGCTAGGGCCCCGGTATGACCCTGAGCAGACCTCAGATGAGCGTAAGCACTTCGACAATGGAATCTGGATGTGCCAGACCCACTCGCGGCTCATCGATGCAGACCGAAGCAATTACAGCGTCGAGGAGCTCCAGGAATGGAAGCGCGCTGCTGAGATCAGAGCGAATGCGCAGCTCAACCAGAAAAGCTTCACGGAGAAGGAAGTCAGGGGCGCGGTGGACGAAGGCTCGATTGCCTTACTGCAGCGGTTCTCGAACATGTCCGCCGACCCTGTGAACGCACCTGTAGCCGAGTTGATGAGAGGGCACGAGCTGAGTCTCGCGAACCTGGATCCGCGCTTCAGCGTCGAAGTGAACAAGATTGGCGATCGCTTCGAGTACTTCATTCAGCCTGTAGCGGATGGGGTGAGTATCCAGCTGATCGTCGAAGGGACGGACAAGATCGAAGGCTACCTGGCAGGTGAAAAAGCGCTCTTGAAGGAAGGCCGGGAGCTTGTGATTCCGAGTGATCACTTCAGGTTGGAGGGATCAAGGCTGATTGAAGAGCTGCATGGAAAGGCTCTGGGGAGCCAAAAGGGTACGCTAACAATGGGGGCGCCTAAACACGAATTGCCCAGTACCCTGTATGTTCGAACCGAAGACGGAAGTGAGACGCTCGTAGATACCTTCACGTTCTACTACACCTCTGGCACCTTGCGTACGGTGTTTGAAGGTGCAGCGTTAGAAGGACTCGTGACTATCCGGGGTCACTGCTCACATGACGGGAAAGACACTAGGTTCGATATCTCGGTTTCCCCCGATGCTTGGCGTGGAAAGAATGTTCTGGAATTTCCACGTTTCTCACGGTTGGTCAAGGCAGCAAAGCTCCTCTCTACTGGTCGGTTGGTATTCGAACTCGACATAAATAACCAGCTCGTGCCTTACGACTCGCGCGCTGCTGAGGGCACTGAGGAGTTTCACTCGCAGATTTACTGGATGATTCACTACCTTGAGTTAGCGCGGAAGGTTGCTGCGAACTGCGATGCGCCCATTGTGATGGTCAATACAGAGATGAGCCCTGATATTTACCAGATTCTGAGAAAGTACAATAAGCTGCTCGACGGGCCAGTGATCAGTCCACGAGAGCCCAAAATGCTCTGCAGGGGAGAGTTTGATTACACCCCTGGGATTACGATTGAATCTCTCGAGAAGCAGGGCATTTTTGCAGTGATGCGAATCTCAGAGAATGAAGGGCTGAGGTTTAATCTGTTTGGTCAGGGAATTCAAGCGCCGCGCCTATCGAGGATCTTTACGAACGTAGAATATATTTTTTATACGGATCTAGAGGCAAAGGATAAACCTAAGTTTGAGGTGCATACCACGGTAGACACAGCGGTTACTACGCTCCTTAACCCTGATGATAAGTGGAGCGTAGGCGAGGCGATCGCTGACATTTCTGAGGCCTCTCATTAAGATGACTGAGGGCTAGAACGATAGCCGGCTGCGCCGGATAAGCGACGTTTTCATCATGAGCGCGGCGGAGGTCGAGTTGGTCTCATAGG
>NZ_BCBJ01000096.1:0-88453 GCF_001320605.1 Pseudomonas sp. NBRC 111133
ATGTGTGCCACGCCACAAAATTCAAGCCAAGAACCCAGGAACCGATTTTTTGCGCAAAGCCATACTGTTCATCCTCATGCTGCTCACCGCCTGCAACCAAGGCCCCACCCTGGAGCGCCTGGGTGGCCCGACCATGGGCAGCAGTTACAGCATCCAGTACGTCCGTGAGCCCGGCGGCCCGGCGCCGGAACAGGTGCAAGCAGCGGTCGAAACCATCCTGGGCGACATCGACCAGCACTATTCGACCTACCGCGCAGACTCCGTCGTCAGCCTGTTCAACCAGTTGCCCGCCAACCAGTGCCTGGCCCTGCCGCCCGACATGCTCGAACTGGTCAACCTTGGCCAGCACCTGGCCGAGCAGAGCGATGGCGCCTTCGACCTCACCGTCGAGCCCCTGCTCGACCTGTGGGGCTTTGGCCCTCAGGCCCGCCACGAGCAGGTGCCGGACCCGCAAGCCCTGGCCCAGGCTCGTCAGCGCGTGGGCTATCGGCACTTGCACATCAAAGGCCCGGCCCTGTGCAAGGATGCCCCGGTGCAGCTCGACTTCAACAGCATTGCCGCCGGCCATGCCGTCGACCTGATTGCGGCTCGCCTGCAAGCCATGGGGGTAACCCGCTTTGTCGCAGAGGCCACTGGCGAGCTCAAGGCGGTCGGCCGCAAACCCGATGGCAGCCCTTGGCGCATCGCCCTGGAACTGCCCCGTGAAGACCGCCAGATCGCCCGGCAGATCATCCCGGTCAATGGCCTTTCAGTATCAACCTCGGGTGACTATCGGCACTATTTCGAGCAGAATGGCCGGCGCTATTCGCACGCCTTCGATGCCCGTCTGGGGCGCCCGGTGCAACATGACCTGGCCGCCGTCACCGTGCTGCACGCGTCGGCGCTGCAGGCCGACGGTTATTCGACGCTGCTGCTGATCCTTGGCCCTGAGCGTGGCTGGGATTTTGCCCTGGCGTATGGCCTGGCTGCGGTATTGGTGACTCGGGCCGAGGGTGGCTTCGTCTCCCGAGCTACGCCCGCATTCGAACGGGCGGTGAAAGGCGATTGAAAGCGCAGGCAGGGATGATTGCCGCCAGGGAATGGGTAAACCATATGTAGTGCGGGCGAAATTGGCCTACGACGCGACCAAGGGTTAATGTGCGCGGCGTTCACGCTTGATTAGACTGCACCCGAATTTTCTCATGACGCCCCGGCGGCATGATCGCGCCCCGCGAGCGACCGTGGCTTGCGGGCCAGTTCTGAAGGAGTACGCATGGCTGTCTACAACTACGACGTAGTGGTGCTGGGTTCCGGCCCGGCCGGTGAAGGCGCGGCAATGAACGCCGCCAAAGCAGGGCGCAAGGTAGCGATGGTCGATGACCGTCGTCAGGTCGGTGGCAACTGCACCCACCTGGGTACCATCCCGTCCAAGGCACTGCGTCACTCGGTGCGGCAGATCATGCAGTTCAACACCAACCCGATGTTCCGTGCCATCGGTGAGCCGCGCTGGTTCTCGTTCCCGGACGTGCTGAAAAGCGCCGAGAAGGTGATTGCCAAGCAGGTGGCATCGCGCACGGGCTACTACGCCCGTAACCGCGTTGACGTGTTCTTCGGCACCGGCAGCTTTGCCGACGAGCAAACCGTTGAAGTGGTGTGCCCGAACGGCGTGGTGGAAAAACTCAACGCCAAGCACATCA
Organism: Pseudomonas sp. NBRC 111133; assembly: GCF_001320605.1. Lineage (NCBI taxonomy): Bacteria > Pseudomonadati > Pseudomonadota > Gammaproteobacteria > Pseudomonadales > Pseudomonadaceae > Pseudomonas > Pseudomonas sp. NBRC 111133. The sequence continues at coordinate 1,677 of NZ_BCBJ01000096.1, forward strand.
TCATCGCCACTGGCTCGCGCCCGTATCGCCCGGCCGATATCGACTTCCACCACCCACGTGTGTACGACAGCGACACCATCCTCAGCCTCAGTCACACCCCGCGCAAGCTGATCGTGTACGGCGCCGGCGTGATCGGTTGCGAATACGCCTCGATCTTCAGCGGCCTGGGCGTCCTGGTAGAGCTGGTGGACAACCGTGGCCAGCTGCTGAGCTTCCTGGATTCGGAAATTTCCCAGGCGCTGAGCTACCACTTCAGCAACAACAACATCACCGTGCGCCACAACGAAGAGTATGAGCGCGTCGAAGGCCTGGACAACGGCGTGGTCCTGCACCTGAAGTCGGGCAAGAAGATCAAGGCCGACGCCTTGCTGTGGTGCAACGGCCGTACCGGCAACACCGACAAGCTGGGCCTGGAAAACATCGGTATCAAGGTAAACAGCCGTGGCCAGATCGAGGTCGACGAGGCCTACCGCACCAGCGTGCCGAACATCTACGGTGCAGGCGATGTGATCGGCTGGCCAAGCCTGGCCAGTGCCGCCCATGACCAGGGCCGTTCGGCGGCTGGCAGCATCGTCGACAATGGCAGCTGGCGCTTCGTCAATGACGTGCCGACCGGCATCTACACCATTCCGGAGATCAGCTCGATCGGCAAGAACGAGCAGGAGCTGACCCAGGCCAAGGTGCCGTACGAAGTGGGCAAGGCCTTCTTCAAGGGCATGGCGCGTGCGCAGATCGCCGGCGAGCCGCAGGGCATGCTGAAGATCCTGTTCCACCGCGAAACCCTGGAAATCCTCGGCGTCCACTGCTTCGGTTACCAGGCTTCGGAAATTGTCCACATCGGCCAGGCGATCATGAACCAGCCGGGTGAGCACAACAACCTGAAGTACTTCGTCAACACCACGTTCAACTACCCGACCATGGCCGAAGCCTACCGGGTAGCTGCTTACGACGGCCTGAACCGGCTTTTTTGAGCGGCTCCGACCGGTGGCCTGAGCCGGTCGGAGAGACCGATTTCAACCCTACCCGAGGGTGGTCTTGGCCAAACCGGGAAAGTCTGTAATCAGGCTGTCCACGCCAAAGTCAGCGAGCCGGCGCATCAGTGCCGGTTCGTTGACCGTCCACACCGACACGTGCAAGCCCTGGCCCTGTGCTTTGAGCAGGCGCTCGGGGGTGCACAGTGTCCAGTTCAGGGCCAGCATCTCGCAGCCGTAGTTCTGCGCCACCTTCAACGGGTCGAGCCAGGCGTATTCGGCTACCAGCCCGCGTTTCACGTCCGGCACCAGTTCCTGGGCTGCGCCCAATACTTCGCGTGAGCTGGAGGTGATGGTGACCTTGTCCAGCAGGCCGTATTGCTGGGCCAGTTCGCGGATCGCCAGTACGGTGGTGGCGGCGCGGGTGCGCGAAGCGCTCTTGACTTCCAGCTGCCAGTGCTCGAACGGGCACTTCTCGAACAGTTCTTCCAGTTTTGGAATAGGGCAGGGCTGCACATGGCCCGGGCCGCCTTTACGTGCGTCGATTTTCACCAGGTCGGCGGCCGGGTGCTCGACCACCTTGCCGCGTTTGCCGGTGGTGCGCTTGAGGGTAGGGTCGTGGATCACCATCAGCTCGTTGTCGGCCGACAGGTGCAGGTCCAGCTCGCAGCGGGTGACGCCGTGGGACAGGCACTGGCGAAAGCTGGTCAGGGTGTTCTCGGGTGCTTCGCCCTTGGCGCCGCGATGGCCGTAGATCAGGGTCACGTTCGTTCCTTCAAATCAGGGGGAAATGGGCTCAGGAGGCGGGGTCGTTCTGTTCCAGCTGCTGGCGCCGTTGTTGTTGCTGGCGCTGCAGGATGTAGCGGGCCAGCAGTTGACGCTGGGCGTCGGTCATGTCGGTAAACTCGGTGCCGACCTCGAAGCCGCCCTCCGGGCGCGGGTCGCAATGGGTGACCTTGCCGCGCAGCAGCAGGCCATGGGCACGCGGCATCAGCACCATTTTCACTTTTACCCGGGTGCCGGGTTCAATCTGCGTGGCCTGGACGAATTCGATACCGCCTTCGGAGATGACCACCGGCAGCGGCTGGCCGACTTCGCCAAGCAGGGTTTGCGCAACCACCGCGCTAAGCAAGTCGAGGCGCTTGTTCTGCGCCCGCAGAAAGGCAGCGAGGGTGCGGTCCTTGTCACTCAGCTGGCGCAGCAGGTGCTGCGACTCGAAGTCGGACAGATGCAGTTCGCTGAGCAGGTTGAACAGCGGGGAATCATCTTGCAACACATCTGGGTCGAGGGCTTCGGCCGCGCTGAGGGGGCTTATTTGAAGTGCGATCCGATCTTCGATGCGGTAGTATTCGCGGCGATCTTCTTCGTCTAATGTCGTCATGGCGAACCCAAGGTAGCGGCGGTGGTCCGAGTGTAAAGCCGCCGTAGGCGCCTCGCCACAAGGACGTTCCCTTTCATCCGAACAAGCCCCGACATGTTCAGACCTCTTTTCGCATTCATCGGTACGCGTTATACCCGTGCCAAACGCCGTAATCACTTCGTCTCGTTCATTTCCCTGACCTCGATGATCGGCCTCGCCCTGGGCGTGGTGGTGATGATCGTGGTGCTGTCGGTGATGAACGGTTTCGACCACGAGATGCGCACCCGCGTGCTCGGCATGGTCCCGCATGCCACGCTGGAGAGCGGCCAGCCCATTACCGACTGGCCTGCCCTTGCCCAACAAGTAAAGCAGAATCCGCAGGTGGTGGCGGTAGCGCCCTTCACCCAGATGCAGGGCCTGCTGACCCATGACGGCAAGGTGCAGAAGGTGCTGCTCAACGGCATCGACCCGGCCCGCGAGCGCGAGGTGTCGATTATCGACAACTTCATTTTGCAAGGCCGCCTCGACCAGCTGGCGCCGGGCGAGTGGGGCATCATGATCGGCGACAAGGCTGCGGCCAAGCTGGGTGTGGCCATTGGCGACAAACTCACCTTCGTCGCCCCGGAAGTCAGCGTGACACCGGCCGGCATGTTCCCGCGCATGAAACGCTTCACCGTGGTGGGCACCTTTCATGTGGGTGCGGGCGAGATCGACGGCTATCTGGGCCTGACCAACATCAGCGACCTGTCCCGCTTGCACCGCTGGAAGCCCGACCAGGTACAGGGCCTGCGCCTGAAATTCGACGACCTGTTCCAGGCGCCGCGGGTGGCCTGGAGCATTGCCCAGCAGCTGGGTGACCAGGAGTACTACAGCCGCGACTGGACCCGTACCCACGGCAACCTGTACCAGGCCATCCGCATGGAAAAGGCCATGATCGGCCTGCTGTTGCTGCTGATCGTGGCGGTGGCGGCGTTCAACATCATTTCCACGCTGGTGATGGTGGTGAACGACAAGCGTGGTGACATTGCCATCCTGCGCACACTGGGCGCCACGCCCGGACAGATCATGCTCATCTTCATGGTCCAGGGCACGGTAATCGGGGTGATCGGTACCCTGATCGGCGCCGTGGTCGGGATTGTTGCCGCGCTGAACGTGAGTGCGGCGATCGCCGGTATCGAGAAACTGATCGGGCACAAGTTCCTCAACGCCGACGTGTACTTCATCGATTACCTGCCCTCGCAGATCCAGGCCCAGGACGTGTACATGGTCTGCGGTGCGGCGCTGGTCCTGAGTTTCTTCGCCACCCTGTACCCGGCCTGGCGTGCGGCCCGCACCCAGCCTGCAGAGGCGCTACGTTATGAGTGAGTCGCGCATGAGTGATAAAGCCGTTCTGAGTTGCCGCAACCTGGGCAAGTCCTACGACGAGGGCCCGGAGTCGGTGCAGGTGCTGTCCGGGCTCAACCTGGAGCTGCATGCCGGTGAGCGCATTGCCATCGTCGGTAGCTCGGGCTCTGGCAAGAGTACCTTGCTCAACCTGCTGGGCGGCCTCGACCGTCCGACCCAGGGCAGCGTCTGGCTGGCCGGCGAAGAGCTGTCGGCGCTGGGCGAGCGCGCCCGTGGCCTGCTGCGCAACCGTGAGCTGGGCTTTGTCTACCAGTTCCACCACCTGTTGCCAGAGTTTACCGCCATCGAGAACGTGTGCATGCCGCTGCTGATCGGCCGCACGCCCATCCCCGAGGCCCGTGAGCGCGCCGAGGCGCTGCTCAAGCGCGTGGGCCTGGGCCATCGCCTGAACCACAAGCCGGCCGAGCTGTCCGGCGGTGAGCGCCAGCGTGTGGCGATTGCCCGGGCCTTGGTCAACCGCCCTGGCCTGGTGATGCTCGACGAGCCGACCGGCAACCTCGACCACCATACCGCCCAGGGCATTCAGGAGCTGATGCAGGAGCTGTCCAGCGCTTCGCGCACGGCGTTCCTGGTGGTGACCCACGACCTCAACCTGGCGCGGCAGATGGACCGTGTATTGAAGCTCGACGACGGCCACCTGGTGGCCATCTGATCGACTGCCCGGGGTGGCTGGTGCCGCCCCGTTTTCCTGTTTTCACTGGGTGATTCCGTACATGTTCAGACCCTTGCCCATTTTCATCGGCGCGCGCTACACCCGAGCCAAGCGTCGCAACCACTTCATCTCGTTCATTTCGATGACCTCGATGATCGGCCTGTCGCTGGGTGTGCTGGCGATGATCGTGGTGTTGTCGGTGATGAACGGCTTCCAGCGTGAAATGAGCGCGCGCATTCTTGGCCTGGTGCCGCATGCCGCCATCCTGGGCGTGCAGCCGATGGACGACTGGCACAAGGTGGCCGACACGGCCCTGCAGAACCCGGCGGTGATGGCGGCAGCGCCGATTACCGAAATGGAAGGCATGCTGTCGTACAAGGGGGCGATGCAGCCGATCCAGGTGGGCGGTATCGACCCGGCCGAAGAGGGCAAGGTCTCTATCGTTGGCCAGCACATCGTGCAGGGCCGCTTGCAGGACCTGCGGCCGGGTGAGTTCGGTGTGGTCATCGGCGAACTGACGGCGCGTCGCTTCCGCCTGAACACCGGCGACAAGCTGACCCTGATCGTGCCGGAAATCAGCAAGGAGCCGGGCGGCATTACCCCGCGTATGCAGCGCCTGACCGTGGTCGGTATTTTCAAGGTCGGCGCCGAGCTGGATGGTTCGCAGGCTTATATCCACGTGGCGGATGCCGGTGAGATGCAGCGCTGGGCGCCGGGCCAGGTGCAGGGCGTGCGGTTGAAACTGCATGACCTGTACGCCGCGCCGCAGGTGTCCAAGGCCATCGCTGCCGGGCTGGGCGATGCCTACCGCGCCGATGACTGGTCGCACACCCAGGGCAGCCTGTTCAGCGCCATGAAGATGGAAAAGACCATGATCGGCCTGTTGCTGATGATGATCATCGCGGTGGCCGCATTCAACATCATCGCCACCCTGGTGATGGTGGTGAACGACAAGGGGCCGGACATTGCCATCCTGCGTACCCTGGGCGCCACGCCCGCGCAGATCATGGGCACGTTCATGGTTCAGGGCAGCCTGATCGGCATTGTCGGCACGTTGATTGGTGGCGTGCTGGGGGTGATTGCGGCGTTCAATGTCAGCCAGATCGTTGGATGGCTCGAGCGGGTGAGCGGGCAGCACATCTTTACGTCGGATGTGTACTTTGTCAGCAGCTTGCCGTCGCAGTTGCAGTGGGGGGATGTGGCGATCATCTGCACGGCGGGGTTGGTGATGAGCTTTTTGGCGACCATTTACCCGGCATATCGGGCATCGCAGGTGCAGCCGGCGATTGGCCTGGCGGTTTGATGTTTACCTGAGAGTCTGGGAGCGGCCTTGTGTCGCGATGGGCTGCGAAGCAGCCCCCAATTTCACCGATCCTGAGTGAACTCGATCAAAAACCGCGTCCACCCATCCTCGCATTCCGCCCGGATGCACCCGCCATGGGCCTGCACGATCGACCGGGTAATCGCCAAACCCAACCCCGCATGCTCGCTGCTGCCTTCCCATCGCGCCGGGTGGACCCGGTAGAAGCGGTCGAACAACCGTGGTAACGCTGCAGGGTCGATAGCCTGCCCGGTATTGGCCACGCAGATTGTAGGCCCCGGCTCCAGCGTCACCCTTATCTGCCCGCCCGCCTGCGTAAAGCGCATGGCGTTATCCAGCAAGTTGGACAACGCTCGCCGCAGCATATGCCGGTCGCCCTGCAGCACGGCCTCACCCTCGCGCAGCATCTGCACACCGCTGTCCTCGGCCAGTGGCGCGTAGTACTCCAGCAGAGCATCCACTTCTTCATGCAACGCCAGCGGCGCCTGCCCCGGCACCAGCAGGCCGTGATCGGCCTTGGCGAGGAACAGCATGTCGTTGATCATCTGCGCCATCCACAGCAGCTCTTCCAGGTTGCCATGCAGTGCTTCGCGGTACTCCTCCAGGCTGCGTGGGCGGGTGAGGGTGACCTGGGTGTGGGTTAACAGGTTGGATAGCGGTGTACGTAGCTCGTGGGCGATGTCGGCAGAGAATGCTGAAAGCCGCTGGAAGGCATCATCCAGGCGCTGCAGCATGGCGTTCATGCTGGCGGCCAGTTCGGCCAGCTCCTCGGGCATCTGCGCCACCGGCAGGCGTGTGGTGAGCGAGCGTGCCGACACGCCAGCGGCCACCTGGCCCATCTGCCGCAAAGGGCGTAGCCCACTGCGTGCGGCCCAGGCGCCGAGCAGCGCGGTGGCCAGTGCCGACAGGCCGACGGTTAGCCAGATCAACCGTTGCATGCCTTGCAGGAAGTGCTGGTGGTGGGTGATGTCCAGGTAAAGGGTGAGTTGCGGCGACGGTGTTGTGCCTTGTGCCAGGTGCACGGCCAGGCTGCGGTAGTCGGTGCCTTGCGCGTGCAGGGTAGCCAGCCCGGCGGGCCGTGGTGCCTGCGGCAGCCCTGTGCGGCTTTCGAACCAGGTGGTGCCGTCGTTGCCGCTGATGCGCAAGGCCAGGTCGGCCTGGTGGCTCAGCTCATCGTGCAGGGCGGGCAGGCGGGCCTGTAAATCTTCCGGCGTGCTGATGCCGGCCAGTTGTGTGCGGAACAGCGACAGGCGCGAGTCCAGCAATTGTTGGTCCAACTCGACGAAATGCTGCTCGCTGGCCTTGCTGAACAACAGGCCGGCGCCAAGCGAGACGGCTGCTGTGCAGGCGGCGAACAACAGGGCCAAACGGCTGCCGAGGGAAAGCCTGCGCATCAATCTGCACGCTCTTCGAGTACATACCCCATGCCGCGTACGGTGTGGATGAGTTTGTTGGGGTGCAGGTCGTCAATCTTCAGGCGCAAGCGACGGATCGCCACCTCGATCACGTTGGTGTCGCTGTCGAAGTTCATGTCCCATACCTGCGAGGCAATCAGCGATTTTGGCAGCACCTCGCCCTGGCGGCGCATCAACAGTTCGAGCAGGGCGAATTCCTTGGCGGTCAGGTCGATACGCTGGCCGGCGCGCTCGGCGCGGCGGCGGATCAGGTCCAGGCGCAGGTCGGCCAGGCTCAGGGTGGTGTCCTGGCTGGGGTTGGTGCCACGGCGCAGCAGGGTGCGCACCCGGGCCAGCAGCTCGGAAAAGGCAAAGGGCTTGACCAGGTAATCGTCGGCGCCCAGCTCCAGGCCGTGCACCCGGTCTTCGACGGCGTCGCGTGCGGTGAGGAACAGTACCGGCGTGTCGAGGCCGGCCTGGCGCACCGCTTGCAGGATTTGCCAGCCATCCCGGCCGGGCAGCATCACGTCGAGGATCAGCAGGTCATGGTCACCGGTCAGCGCCAGAAACTGGCCGGTTTCGCCATCGGTGGCCAGTTCGGTGGCGAAGCCGGCTTCGCTCAGGCCCTGGCTCAGGTACTGGCCGGTGCGGGTCTGGTCTTCGACGATCAGCAATTTCATTGGGTAGCTTGCCTCCAGCAAGGGCCGGGTGATGCTTGAAATGATACGTGACTATCCTGGCCGTCACTCAAGCTGACAAAGTTGTAATCTCCCTGTCAGGTTGCTGCCAGCCGTCCCTGACTAAGGTGGCCTCATACTGTTGCGCATGCCCGGAGTCATCATGAAACACCTGTTCATTGCCGCCACCCTTGCCTTGGTCAGCCTGCCGGCCTTTTCTGGCGAGCCGCAAACCTTCGCCTTCGGCGAGCCGGCCCCGGCGGCCAAAGCCACCCGCACGGTGGAGGTGGTGCTCAAAGACATTGCCTTCGAGCCCAAGAGCCTGCAGGTAAAAGCCGGTGAGACGGTGCGCTTCGTGCTGGTCAACGAGGGCAAGCTGCCGCACGAGTTCAACCTGGGTGACAAGGCCATGCATGCCGAGCACCAGAAAGAGATGGTCGCCATGCAAGGCAAGATGTTCACCCAGGCCATGAACCATGAAGGCATGGACCACGGCCAGATGATGGATCACGGTGGCGGCCATGGTCACGGTGGGGGCAATACCGTGCTGGTAATGCCCGGCCAGCGCGCCGAGCTGACCTGGACCTTCCGCCAGTCGGCGCCCATCGAGTTTGCCTGCAACGTACCAGGGCATTACCAGGCCGGTATGGTCGGGGCCTTGACCATCGAGTGACTTGCCCTGCAAGGCGGGGTGCAAAACCGGTAAACTAGGGGCAATTTCGAACCTCTAGGTCAGTTTCCATGCATCCCGCTGCCGAACACTCCCCGCTGGGCAAATCCAGCGAATACATTGCCACCTACTCCCCGGAGCAGCTGTTCCCGATCCCGCGTACTGCCAAGTGGGCCGAGCTGGGCGTCACCGCGCAGACCCTGCCCTGGCAGGGCGTGGATTACTGGAACTGTTTTGAGCTGAGCTGGCTGCTGCCGTCGGGCAAGCCTGTGGTGGCGATCGGCGAGTTCGCCATTCCGGCTGATTCGCCGAACATCATCGAATCCAAGTCGTTCAAGCTGTACCTCAACTCGCTGAACCAGACGGTGTTCGCCTCGCTGGGCGAGTTGCAGGCGTGCCTGGAGAAAGACCTGTCCGCTGCCGCTGGCAAGCCGGTGGGCGTGAAGGTGCGGACCTTGGCCGAGGTCGAGGCCCAGGGTGTGGTGGCTTTGCCGGGGCTGTGCATCGATGCGCTGGATGTGGCCATCAGCAACTACGAGCAGCCGCAACCAGAACTGCTACGCTGCGACCCGGAGCGGGTGGTGGAAGAAATCTTGCACAGCCACCTGCTGAAGTCCAACTGCCCGGTTACCGGCCAGCCGGACTGGGGCAGCGTGGTGGTCGAGTACAAGGGCAGGGCGCTGGACCACGCCAGCCTGCTGACCTACCTGATCAGCTTCCGCCAGCATGCCGACTTCCACGAGCAGTGCGTGGAACGCATTTACCTGGACTTGAAGAACCTGCTGCAGCCGGAGCACCTGACGGTGTATGCGCGCTATGTGCGCCGGGGTGGGCTGGACATCAACCCTTACCGCAGCACCGGGGCGATCAGCCCGCAGAACACGCGGCTGGTTCGGCAGTAAGGTATGGGGGCCGCCAAGCGGCCCCCGGCTATTTCAGATCCCCATGCTGTGCAGCGAGTTGGCAATGCTGCGCAGGGTGGCGGTGAGGTCGGGGTGGTCGGCCTCGAAGCGTTCGATCGCCAGGTTCACGCCATCCACCAGGTTGTTGTCCGGCGTAGCTTCCTCAAGTTTCAGTTGCGCCTCGATCTGGCGCGCTTCTTCGTGCAACGCGGCCAGCTCGTCTTCCGAAAGCGGTACGTTGCGGTCCAGTTGCTCGCGCAAGCTGTTCAGGCGCTCTTGCAATTCGCGGGCAGGCATTGGTAGTTCTCCATCAATGGCTTGGCAAGCCATGGACCTCAGCGAAGCGGCAAAGGTTCTGGCCTGTCTTCAGCGTAATCCACCTGCCGCCGCTTTGCATGATCCGTGTCAAAGGTGCTGTATCAGGGTTTTTCACCTTTGCGCCGGCGCTGCGCGATGTCCTGCAGGCAGGTATCCAGCGCTTCGAGGTGGTCGATCACCGAATGCACGCCCAGGCTGAACAGCTCCAGCGTCGCCTTGCCGCGGGCCAGGTCCTGTTCCTGTGTGCTCATGGCTTGCCAGTGCTGCGAGCTGCGGTCGCAGAGCGGGCTGCAGGCGGCCAGTCCTACCGTCCACAAGCCCGCATTAAGGCCCGACTGCAGCAGGCGCGGGTCGCCGCTGACCAGCACGCAGCCGTCCAGGCGTTCGCTGTCCAGGCTCATCAAGGCCTGCCAGCAGGCGTTGGGCGCTGGCCAGCGGACGCCGTTGACCAGGTGCCCTGGCAGCCAGTCGGGCAGCACATGGGCCAGGCGTTTGCTGTGGGCGGCGGTGAGGTCATCCAGCCAGATGCACGGCACCTGGCGATGACGCAGGCTGGCAAGGGTGGCCAGTGCGCCGGGGGCGGGTGAGGGGGCGCCGCCATTGGCAGCCTGCACCAGGCAGCCGCGCAAGCCGAACAGCACAGCAGTGAAGGCGGGTGCAGCGTCCATGGCAACGTCCCCCAAATAGTCCGCAGGCTATTCGCTGATTGTTACCGGCCTGTGACAGGCTCGCTCGCGCAACAGTTGTTCACAAAATACTGAGCAAAAATGTGTAAAGCTGTTTATCAGGCCGCAAGCCTCTATACTGCCGCCTTACCAGCAGCGCGCCCCGTTGCGCGTGCGGCCGAGAAATTCGATGGAGAGACATCTATGCGTAGGATCGGTGCCAGTGTGATCGAACGAGTCACCCAGGCCTGTGTCTGCGCCAGCTTGCTGCTGGCGCCCGTGGCAGCCACCCAGGCCGCCACCGAGGAAGATCCCTGGGAAGCGGTCAACCGCCCGATCTTCCGTTTCAACGATACCCTCGACACCTATGCCCTGAAGCCATTGGCCAAGGGCTACCAGGCGGTCACCCCGCAGTTCCTTGAAGATGGCATCCACAACATCTTCCGTAACCTGGGCGACGTGACCAACTTGGCCAACGACCTGCTGCAGCTCAAGCCCCATGCAGCGGGCGTGGACACTGCGCGGCTGATCGTCAACACCACGTTCGGCCTGGGCGGCTTCTTCGATGTGGGCACCAAGATGGGCCTGCAACGTAATGACGAGGACTTTGGCCAGACCTTGGGTTATTGGGGCGTGCCGAGCGGCCCGTACGTTGTCATCCCGCTGCTGGGGCCGAGCACCGTACGTGACGGCGTAGCCAAGTACCCGGACACCTACACCAAACCCTACCGCTACATAGACCATGTGCCGACGCGTAACTCGATCTTCGCCCTGGACGTGATCGACACCCGTGCCGACCTGCTGTCGGCCGAGAAGCTGATTCAGGGTGACAAGTACATCTTCATTCGCAACGCCTACCTGCAGAACCGCGAGTTCAAGGTGAAGGACGGCGAAGTCGAAGACGACTTCTGATCCGTAGGCCTGGGGCTGCAACGCGGCCCCAGGTTCAGTGCATCGCCAGAATCCGCAGCCCGAACTTCTGCTGCCCGCCCGGCTGATCGGCAATCCATACCACTTCGGTACTGGCATGCAGCCCTTTCAGCGCCGGGTGGTCCGAGTCGATCCGCACCTCGATATGATCCCCCACCAGAAAGCGCTGCGGTGCCTGCACCTGCATGCCGCCGCTGGAGAGGTCCAGGCACACCGCCGCAATCACCTGGCCTTCATGCAACAGGCTCACCTCGGTGTCGATGCGCATCCGGATAAAGTCGCGTTTCTCGCTGTGGCTGGAGGGCGTGTGGGGCATGCTGCATCCTTCCCATCGGGTTGCGCTGGTCGACTTTCTTATAACTCCCGGTGATTTGCCCTGTAAAGAGCGGCGAGGTCGACCCTTGCATGCTTGAAACCCCTGCCGGATGGGAGTACCGTCTGCGCCTTACAAGGTAGCGCTCACAGTTGCCGGAGAGTTGCCGGGCAGGTGTTCTTGTCCTACAACTCAAGTAGAGTGTGACCATAAAGAATTCCCGTAGCTGGCCGTCTGCCTTGCCGACACCGCTGCACCAACCTAAATCGGCGCCGTTCGCCCACATGCAGAAAACCAGTGCAACGCTGCTGATCATCGATGACGACGACGTGGTCCGTGCGAGCCTCGCCGCCTATCTTGAAGACAGTGGCTTCAGCGTCCTCCAGGCTGGTAATGGCCAGCAGGGGCTTCAGGTCTTCGAAGAACACCAGCCCGACCTCGTGATCTGCGATCTGCGCATGCCGCAGATGGGCGGCCTCGAACTGATCCGCCAGGTCAGCGAGCGCGCGCCGCAGTTGCCGGTGATCGTGGTGTCGGGTGCCGGCGTCATGAGTGATGCGGTGGAAGCGTTGCGCCTGGGCGCCGCCGACTACCTGATCAAGCCGCTGGAAGACCTGGCCGTACTCGAGCATTCGGTGCGCCGCGCCCTCGACCGCTCGCGCCTGGTGCTGGAAAATCAGCGCTACCGCGACAAGCTCGAAGCCGCCAACCGCGAACTTGAAGCCAGCCTGCACCTGCTGCAGGAGGACCAGACCGCCGGTCGCCAGGTGCAGATGAACATGCTGCCGGAAAGCCCCTGGGCAGCCGGCGAGTTCGCTTTCGCGCACCAGATCATTCCGTCGCTGTACCTGTCGGGTGATTTTGTCGATTACTTCCGCGTGGACGAGCGGCGCATTGCCTTCTACCTCGCCGATGTTTCCGGGCATGGCGCGTCGTCGGCCTTTGTCACCGTGCTGTTGAAATTCATGACCACGCGGCTCATGTTCGAGCTCAAGCGCAGCAAGATGCGCGAGTTCAAGCCGTCGGAAGTGCTGAGCCATATCAACCGCGGCCTGATCAACAGCAAGCTGGGCAAGCACGTCACCATGGTCGGCGGTGTGATCGACGAAGAGTCCGGTCTGCTGACCTACGCCGTTGGCGGCCATTTGCCGCTGCCGGTGCTGTACACCCCCGATCATGTCCGCTACCTGGAAGGCCGTGGCCTGCCGGTGGGGCTGTTCGAAGAGGCCACCTACCAGGACCTGGTAGTGGAGCTGCCACCGCAGTTCAGCCTCAGCCTGATGTCCGATGGCATTCTGGACCTTTTGCCGGGTGACACGCTCAAAGATAAAGAAACCGCCTTGCCGGAGATCGTCAAGGCAGCAGGTGGCAGCCTGGATGGGCTGCGTCAACGATTTGGATTGGCTACGCTTGGGGAGATGCCGGATGATATCGCCCTATTGGTGTTGAGCAGGAACCTTCAATGAGTACCGGTAGAATCCAGTTCGCCGAGCAGAGTGGTACCTTCGTACTGAAATTTGTCGGTGAAGTGCGCCTGACCCTGTGTTCGGCGCTGGATGCGACGATCGAGAAGATTTTCACGGCGTTGAACTTCTCGGCGATTGTCATCGACCTGACTGAAACCGAAAGCATCGATAGCACCACCCTGGGCCTGTTGGCCAAGCTGTCGATCCTGTCGCGGCAGAAGGTGGGCCTGCTGCCGACCGTGGTTACCACCAACCCGGACATTTCCCGGTTGCTGCAGTCGATGGGCTTCGATCAGGTGTTCAACATTGTCGATCGCCCCATTCCGTGCCCGGAATGCCTGACCGACCTGCCATCGCAGGACCAGAACGAAGATGTGGTGCGCTCCAAGGTGCTAGAGGCGCACAAGATCCTCATGGGCCTGAACGACTCCAACCGCGAAGCGTTCCATGATCTGGTCAGTGCGCTGGAGCGAAGCTGACCTGTTGCCAGGCTAGCGCCCGGCAACAAACTCGGTCGCTTCAGCGCCGTCGGCATCCAGCTGAAATACCCGCACTGGCCGCCCCTGTTCGTCGAAGAACACCTGCCCCAACCCCGCGCCATTCCACAGCCGCTCTCCAGCCTTGCTGTGGCTGGGCGTGCGCGGTACCACTTCCATCTGCCGGCGCCTGGTGAACCAGTTCAACGGCGAGCGTGGCGAATACAGCCAGCGGTTGAGCCGGTCGAGCACATCCAGCAAACGCCGGGGGAACTCGTTCTTGATCCCGCTGCTGGTCACCTGCCACAAGTGCGGGCTGCGCTGGCGGTGGCGGATCAGCACTTCATAGACGAACGAGTAGTGCACATCCCCGGACAGCACCACGTAGTGCCCCGGTGTACGGGAGTGGCGGAAGATGTTGAGGATGACCTGCGCCGCCCCCCGGTGGGCCATCCAGTTTTCGGCATCGACCAAGAGTGGATAGCCCAGCCAGCTGAATACCTTTTGCACCGTCTCGATCAGCTTCACGCCAAAAATCGGCGCTGGTGACACGATGACCGCTGACGGGTGGTCGAGCAGTGCTTGCTGCAGCTCGCTCAGCGCCTCCCAATCGAGCAGGCCGGACGGTTTGGCCAAACTGCTTTCACTGCGCCAGCGGCGGGTGCGGGTGTCCAGCACCAGCAGGGGCGGGTTTGTGGGCAGGCTGAATTGCCAGCCCTGGAAGCGCAACAGCGCGCCGATCAGCTCATCCTGGTGTTGGCCGGTCAGCGCCTGGCATTGCTCGGTCAGTGGCTTGCAGCCGTCCGGGTTGTTACCCCAGGCCTGGCACAGCAGGTAGCCGAGCAGGGCGTTGCCGATGATGCGCCGCGAGAACGGATGGCCGTAGGCGGTTTCTTCCCACTGTGCCGAGAGGTTCCAGTCGTCGGTGATGTCGTGGTCGTCGAAAATCATCAGGCAGGGCAGGTGGGCCATCACCCGCGCGACCTGGCCGAGGTTGTCGGCAAACGCCTCGATCAGTGGCAGCTCTTGCCGGTAACGGGCCTGGCGCTGGTCGGTAAGGCCGGTGGGCATGTCCAGGTTCACCAGTTGCCAAGGCACCGGTGACCACACCAGCAGGTACATGGCCATGACCTCGGCGAAGGTCACCAGGTGGTTGTCGGCGTTGCTGGACGAGAAAATCGGCTTGCGCTTGCCGCCGAAAAAACGCTTGCGCAGGGTGTCGTTGTGTTCCTGCGCCGGCAGCAGGTCGGCGCGGTGGTAGTAGCTGGCCGGGTGCTGGTACAGCGCCTGGCTATCAGGCACCACCGCACCCTCCAGTTGCTCGTCGAACAGGCCCAGGCGCGCGATCAGGCTATGGATGGCGCGCAGCATGGGGCCGGCGACATCGTCGGCGTACACCTGGTCGCCGGTCATCAGCAGCACGGCCGGGCGGTCTTCAGGTTGCTTGCAGGTTTGCAGCAGGCGGTCGGCGCACAGCAGGCCATCGGCAGCAGGGTGGTGCGGCTTGCGGCAGGAACCGTGCAGCAAGTGATTGAGGCGATCGCGCAGCACCAGGCTTGGGCGCTGGGTGCCGGGGTAGAGCAGGTGCGGTGCCCAGCCCGCGATGCCCTGGCCGTTGATGAGCAGGTCGTAGTCAAGCAGCTGGTTGCAGGGCAGAGGGTGGTTGAAGTGGATGTCCAGCAGGTGGATGAAGGCGTGCTGGCCGACCGGGATAACCTGGCAATCGACCTGGGCTTCGCCTGCGGGGCAGATGAAATCGGGTTGCAGCGGTTGGGTGGCGACCAGCCAGATGGCTAGGCGCTGGGGCTCCAGGCGGCGCAGTACCGGGCCGGTGAGTACGAGGGGCAAGGGGGTAGAGGAGGTCATCGACAGCTCAGGTGGCTTATCGGGCCTCTTCGCGCCGAACCGCCGCGAAGAGGCCCTGGAATTCAATACACATCTAATGCCAGGGGAAACAAAACGGGCGGAAAATGCTGAACACTTCCCGCCCGTCAGGCAAACCCGAACTGTATCAGGCCTTTTCAGCCATCAACTTCTCCAGTTTTTCCTGGTCCCGCGCAAATTGGCGGATACCCTCGGCCAGCTTCTCGGTGCCCATGGCATCTTCGTTCATCGCCCAGCGGAACTGGCTTTCATTCAGCTGCTGCTTCGCCTCACCGCCATTGCCCGGTTTCAGCACCTGCGGCAGCTCGCCCTGGTCATCGCTCAGTTGCTGCAACAGCTCCGGGCTGATGGTCAGGCGGTCGCAGCCAGCCAGCTGTTCGATCTGGCCGATGTTGCGGAAGCTGGCGCCCATGACCACGGTGTTGTAGCCATTGGCCTTGTAGTAGTTGTAGATCCGCGTGACCGACTGCACGCCCGGGTCCTCGGCGCCGACGTATTCCTTGCCGGTGCTCTTCTTGTACCAGTCGTAGATGCGGCCCACGAACGGCGAAATCAGGAACACCCCGGCATCGGCGCAGGCTTGTGCCTGGGCGAAGGAGAACAGCAGGGTGAGGTTGGTCTGGATGCCTTCCTTCTCCAGCTTTTCGGCGGCGCGAATGCCTTCCCAGGTGGAGGCCAGCTTGATCAGCACACGCTCACGGCCAACGCCGGCCGCTTCGTACAGCTCGATCAGCTTGCGCGCCTTGGCCAGCAGGGCCGGCTCATCGAACGACAGGCGCGCATCCACTTCAGTGGAGATACGCCCCGGGATGACCTTGAGAATGCCCGAGCCCACGGCCACTGCGAACTTGTCGCAAGCCAGGTCGACATTGCCCTTGGCATCGGCCTTCACCTGCGTGAGCAGATCGGCGTAGCCCGGGATGGCGGCGGCCTTGAGCAGTAGCGACGGGTTGGTGGTGGCATCGACCGGCTTCAGGCGGGTGATGGCATCCAGGTCCCCGGTGTCGGCGACCACGGTGGTGAACTGCTTGAGTTGTTCCAGCTTGGAGGTCATGGGCGTGCTCTGTCCTGTGCAATGACTCGACATTACCCGAGCCCCGACGGCCGCTCAAGGGCCGTCGAAACCATGCAGGCAAGCGGTGGAAGCAGGCTTGCCCGCGAAGGGCGGTGCGAAAGGTGAAGATTCGAGTCGCAAGCCGGCCGGAGGTTCCCAATCCCGCGTTGTCACCGCCCCTGCAACAACTCGACTGCCTGATCAAACACCGCCAACGGCTCAGCGGCCTTGTGAATATCCGCCGACAGCAATTGGCGGAAGCGCCGTGCGCCCTTGAACCCCTGGGCCAACCCCAGAATGTGCCGGGTAACGTGATGCATCGCGCCACCACTTGCCATATGCGCCACGATGTAAGGCCGCAGCTGTGCCAGCGCCTCGGTACGGCTGACCACCGGCGCCGCGCTGCCAAATAGGTGCTGGTCCACCTCGGCCAGCAGGTAAGGGTTGTGATACGCCTCACGCCCCAGCATCACGCCGTCGAAGGTTTCAAGGTGCGCCTGGCATTCGGCCAGGGTCTTGATCCCGCCGTTGAGCACGATCTCCAGGTCCGGGAAGTCGGCCTTCAACTGCGCTGCCACGTCATAGCGCAGCGGCGGGATTTCGCGGTTCTCCTTCGGCGACAGCCCTTCCAGAATCGCGATGCGCGCATGCACGGTAAAACTCCGGCAGCCGGCCTCGCGCACCTGGCCGACGAAGTCGCACAGTTCGGCGTAGCTGTCGCGGCCATTGATGCCAATGCGGTGCTTGACCGTCACCGGCGTCGACACCGCATCACGCATGGCCTTCACGCAATCGGCCACCAGCGCCGGGTGCGCCATCAGGCAAGCGCCGATCATGTTGTTTTGCACCCGGTCGCTCGGGCAGCCGACGTTGAGGTTGACCTCGTCGTAGCCGGCCTCCTCGGCCAGGCGCGCGCAGGCAGCCAGGTCGGCGGGCACACTACCGCCCAGTTGCAGGGCCAGCGGGTGTTCGGAGACGTCGTGGCGCAGGAAGCGGTGGGCGTCGTTGTGGAGGAGGGCGCCGGTGGTGACCATCTCGGTGTAGAGCAGGGTTTGGCTGGAGAGCAGGCGCAGGAAGAAGCGGCAGTGGCGGTCTGTCCAGTCCATCATCGGTGCAACGCTGAACCGTCGGAACGGTTCCGCACATTGAATTTCAGCTAATTCTTGAGGCATCTGGGGCACGTATCTGATACCCGGCGTGGTTGCCCGACGCCGGGGAGATTTGGGGAATGGGCATAGTCTACCAATTCGGGCTGCCATGCGTCTGGCCCTGTGATGACTGGCGTTGCCCGCTGCCCACGGCCAGACTTACTTCAACGGCACATACACATCCGTCTCCCACTGCTCCAGCGGCGTTTCCGGATACACACTCAGGTACTGAAAGAACAACGGATGATCCCGCAGTTCTTCACGACTCGAAGGCAACCAGTCCCGATAAAGCGGGTAGATGGTCTCACCAATGTAGTCAGGCGAGCCGGTATGCCGAATCACGGCACAACGCCCCGCTGGGATGACCCGTTCGTGCACGCCGAAATCATTGGGCTGTACAGCCTCGTCCATCTCGCCACACACGGCAAAGCGAAAGGCGTGGGCGGGGGTGGTGTCGGGGTTGTCGTAGGGGATGCCGAAGGTGCGGCTGGTCGCGACGGGCGACTGGCCGCTGTGCATGCGCCATTGGCGAAAGCGCGCGACGCTTTCGCCGACCAGGCTTGGCGCCCCTCGGTGTTCAAGCGCGGCCACGCGGGTTTCGGCGAAATCCACGATACGGATCTGCATGGTGATACTCCTGGTTAAGTGAGGCACAACGAACACCGCACTCCAGGCCTGCCAGTTCGGGGCCTTGGCAAAAACGCTCGGCGCCATGCCGAAGGCACGCTTGAACGCCCTGGAAAAGGCTTCGGGGCTTTCGAAGCCGGCGCCGAATGCGGCTTCCAGTACGGGCGTTGTGGGCGAGGCGACCAGTTGATGCGCCGCACGTCGAAGCCTCATCAGTTGCACATACCGTGTAACCGGAACGCCCATGTATGCCGTGAATTGCCGATGAAAGTGAAACGGCGAGAAGTTGGCGATGCGGCTCAGGGCATTCACCGACAGGTCGCCTTCAAGGTGGCTGTCGATATAGGCAAGCACGGCTTCGAACCGTTTTGCGTAGGTCGGGTTGTGCTGTGAGTCAGTCAACGAACGGAATCTCCGGAAGGTGCGGTGAGCGCTAGCATCCGTTGTTCAGGCATCGAAGTGCCTAGCCGTGATTGCTCAATCAGGGAGGGGCTTGACCATCGTGTTGGATGATACTGGCTTTGTGGGGTGGCGGATTAACCGCAATGCCGGTCAGTCAGCCGTCAGCACTACAGGCTGTGTACCAAGGGGCAGCAGAGTCGACATGAAGGTGTTTCTGCTGCTTGGGCAGAAACGGTGTATCAAGCGTGCCCAGCGCGATTGAAACCCAATCGGCAAACTCACCCTGGGAACGTGACCAGAACAGGCTAGAGCCGCACTCGGCGCAAAACTCGCGCACTACGGTGGGTGAGGAGGCGAAGGCCTTGAGGCTGGCTGCGCCGCGCAGTATTCGCAGCCCGCTGCGTGGAACGCTGCCGTATGAGGCGAAGGCGGCCCCGTGGCTTTTGCGGCACTGGCTGCAGTGGCAATGGCTTACTGCTTTGGGTGGGGTAAGTAGCAGGTAACTGACCGCTGCACACAGGCAGCTTCCTTGATAGGCCTCTTTCACTGGCGCTTCCGTGCAGGTGGAAAGCGCCAGCGTAACTGCCCCGGCTTGATCCGTCGACTGGCCAGGGCGGCCTGTTGGCCGCTTTTCAGTGCTGCGCGCTATCCACCGCGATGCTTTCACCGGAAACGTCGGCATGCCTGGCACTGCGATCGGCAATGGCGTAATGAATCAACCCGCCCAAACCGGCGCCGAAGAACCACGAGAACTGCGACAGCGTGTCGAACGCCGGCACCAGCGCCAGCACGATGGCGATCAGCGCAGCGGGGATGAACGCCGCTACGGCGCGCAGGTTGACCCCGCCCTTGTAGTGGTAGGCGGCCTCGGTGCTTTCGCTGTACAGCTGCGGCAGGTTCACGCGGCTGCGACGCACCAGGTAGTAGTCGGTGACGATGATGCCGTACAGCGGGCCGAGCAGGGCGCCCAGGCCGCCGAGGAAATACACGATCACCGACGGGCTGTTGTACAGGTGCCAAGGCAGAATCACCACCGCGATGCCGGCGCTGAGCAGGCCCGCGCGGCGGAAGCTCAGCAGGTTCGGGGCCAGGTTGGCGAGCACGTAGGCCGGGGCGACGAAGTTGGCCATGATGTTCACCGCCACGGTGACGATCAGGAAGGCCAGGCAGGCCAGCACCAAGCCGGCGGTGTTGGGGATGGCGGCGACGATTTCGGTGGGACCCTGCACCAGCTTGCCGTCGATGCTGAACTGCGCACCGGCGAGTACCACGGCAATCAGCGCGAAGCCGAGCATGTTCACGGGCAGGCCCCAGAAGTTGCCCACGCTGATGGTGCGCCGGTCTGGGCAGTTGCGGGTGAAGTCGCAGAAGTTGAGGATCATGGTGCCGTACAGCGAGACCCACAGGGCGGCGGCACCGAGCACTTTCAACCACATTGTCGAGCCGGTCGGTGCGTTGCCGCTGGACCAGGCAATCGACAAGCCACTGCGCCAGTACATCCAGCCCGCCAGGCAGGCGAATGCGACCAGGATGATCGGCCCGGTGATGGACTCGAAGCGGCGGACCATTTCCATGCCGTAGGCGAAGATCGCCACCTGCACGCACCAGATGCCGAGGAAGGTGACCCAACCCAGTGTCGACAGGCCAAGGATTGCGTTCTGATCGTAGGCCTTGAGGTCTGGCACGATGGCGGTGAGCAGCACGCGCAGCACGACCGAGGCGAGGTACGTCTGGATACCGAACCAGGCAATGGCGATCACCGCGCGGATCAGGGCCGGGATCTGTGCACCGTGGATGCCGAAGCTGATCCGGCACAGGACGGGGTAGGGCAGGCCGGTTTTCTGGCCCATGTAGCCGGACAGGTTCATCAGGCCGTAGATCACTAGTGCGCCGAGGGCGAAGGCGCCAAGGATTTGCGCGCCGCTCAGGCCCAGGGCGAACAGGCCGATGGCGAAGGAGTAGTTGGCGATGTTGTGCACATCGTTGGTCCACAGCGCAAACAGGCTGTAGCGCCCCCAGGTGCGATTTGCCGCGCGGGTTGGCGCGAGGTCGGCGCTGTACAGGCGCGGGCTCAATGCCAGTTGAACGGGCTCGGCCGTTTCGACGGGTATCGCGTCAAGGTGGCCAACATCGGAGCGTGAAATCGACGCCATCGGAACTCCATGATGGTTGTGTACTTTTATTGTTGGACTTGTATACAAACAAGATTCGTACCAACCCGCAGGTTTCATAGAGTTTGCCGTTTCCGCGCCGTTTTGCTGCCTTTTGTCGTGATGAACCGGGCCTTGAAGTGGGAAGTTCGTGCACATTCTTGGGCGCAGTTGTTACCACCCGCGCAGGTTGGTGCTGTGAACGGCTGGCTTTGCGGGGAATGTTCCGACTAAGCTGGGGGCAGGGTTCTAACGGGGGCTATTCCATGTTGCATGTACCGCTCGGACTGGGTCTGTTACTGGCCGTCGCCTTGGTTGAAGCGGCCCCCCTGCAGGTCCCCACCCCGGCTCAACTCAGGAGCCAGCTCGACAGCCTCAAACCTGGGCAGTTTCTCTGGTACCCGCAGGTCTCGCCGGTGGGGCCGGTGACTGTCGTGGTCAGCCTTACCGAGCAACGTGCCTATGTGTACCGCAACGGCATCGCCATCGGCGTCAGCACCGTGAGCAGCGGCAAGCCAGGCCGCGAAACCCCCACCGGGGTATTCAGCATTTTGCAGAAAAAGGTCGAGCATAAATCCAGCCTCTACAACAGCGCGCCGATGCCTTACATGGAGCGCCTGACCTGGGACGGCATTGCCCTGCACGCTGGCCACCTGCCGGGGTACCCCGCCTCGCATGGTTGCGTGCGGCTGCCCATGGACTTTGCCAAAAAGCTGTACGAAGTGACCGGTTTCAGTTCGACCACGGTCATCGTTTCCGACACCCACAGTGCACCGGTGGAGGTCTACCACCCCGGGGTGCTGGCGCCCACGGTCAGCGAGGGTAAAGCCCAAGGCCCGTTGGTCTTGAGCAATCAACAGTTCTGGAACGACCCCGACCCGACGGCAGGGCCGCTGTCGATCCTGATCAGCCGCGCCGACTTGCGCGCCTATGTGTTTCGCGGTGGCCAACTGGTCGGCTCGGCACCGGCACTTTCGCTTGATAGCAGCCAGCATCGCAGCGGCATGGCGGTGTATTCCCTGCTGCAAAAGCCATCCGCCCCGGCACTCGATGGCGCGCTACCTTTGCATTGGTCGGTGGTGGGCCTGAGCAACCCGGAGTACGGGAACACGCCTTATGAACAATTGGGCCAATTGAGCATCAGCCCGGAATTCCGCCGCCATTTGCGGGCGGCGATGGACGTTGGCACGATGCTGGTGATCACCGACTGGGCGTCCACCCGGGATACCCGCAGCAATGGACAATTCACGGTAATCAGCACCGAAGGCAGTGAAGATGTTAAACCATTGGTCAAGAAATGATCGGCAATGCCGGAGGAATCAAGCAAAGTAGCCGCTTTTGGCTGCAATCATGGCAACAACGGCCACGTTTTCATCAAGGTAATCCATGTCGATCTTCAAACCATTGCGGGGAGCCGCGCGGCTCTCGTTGGCCAGTATTGGCCTGTTTTTCCTCGGCGCCTGGCAAGCCGCCCACGCGCAACCGCTGCCGAGTGCCGCCGAGCTGCAGCAGTTGGCCCCGAGCGCCAGCCTGTCGACCCTGGCCCTGGCACTCACCGCCTACGCATGCGCCAGTCACAGCGACGCGGACAAGTTGCTGACGGTGATCGACTACTCCAAGGCCTCGCGTGACAAACGCTTGTGGGTGTTCGACCTGCGTGCCAGGAAGCTGTTGTTCGAGGAATGGGTCGCCCATGGCAAGAACAGCGGCGCCGATGTACCGACTGCGTTTTCCAACGCACCGAACAGCTACCAGTCGTCTATCGGCTTGTATGAGACCGGCCAGACTTACAGTGGCAAGCACGGCCGCTCGCTGCGCCTGCAGGGGCTGGAGCCGGGGTTCAATGACAACAGCATGTCGCGGGCGATTGTGATGCATGCCGCCGCATATGCCGACCCCAAGGTGGTGCCGGGCCTCGGTCGTTTAGGGCGCAGCCAGGGGTGCCCGGCTGTTCGGCCGGCCATTGCCGGCAAGCTGATCGAGACGCTGCAACGCGGTAGCTATGTGTTCGCCTATTATCCGCAGCAGGACTGGCTGAAAACATCGCGTTTTCTTAACGCCCAGAGCTGCCCGCTGGCGAATCAGTCGATTGCCAGCAAGTAGGGGAAGTGGCGGGCCAACCCTGTCCGTCCAGCGGAAGAGCTGCATGAGCCCCTAAACGCTACGCGTCACACCTCCATCAACCCTGATGTTCTGCCCCGTGATGTAGGCCGCGCCGTCGCTGGCAAGAAACGCAATGGTGGCGGCGATTTCCTCGCTGGTGCCATAGCGCTTGAGCGGCACGCTGTCGCGGCGTTGTTCGGTGGCCGGCAGGCTGTCGATCCAGCCGGGCAGGACATTGTTGATCCGTACGTTATCCCCGGCGAAGTTGTCGGCGAAGATCTTGGTAAATGCGGCCAGGCCCGAGCGGAAAACAGCAGACGTCGGGAACAGCTCGCTCGGCTCGAACGCCCAGGCGGTGGAAATGTTGATGATCACGCCGCCCTTCTGGCGCTGCATGAAAGGCGTTACCAGACGCGTCGGGCGAATGACATTGAGCAGGTAGGTGTCCATGCCCTTGTGCCAGTCCTCGTCGCTGATCTCCAGGATCGGCGCGCGCGGCCCATGGCCGGCGCTATTGACCAGCACGTCGATACGGCCCCATTTTTCCACCACGGCGTCGACCAGGCGTTGCAGGTCTTCGACCGACTGGTTGCTGCCGGTTACACCAATGCCGCCAAGCTCGGCAGCCAGCGCTTCACCTTTGCCCGATGAAGAAAGGATGCCAACCTTGAACCCCTCAGCGGCCAGGCGGCGTGCTGCTGCAGCGCCCATGCCGCTACCGCCGGCGGTAATAATCGCAACTTTTTCTACTGACATGCTGCCTCCAGAACTGAAACGGCTGATTGGTTAGGTGCACTCACCTTAGCAGTAGCCTTAGGGGCGAGGGAGACAGGCAAGCTTTACCGTGACAGTAGATTAACTATTGTCAGCCTGCTGCTTGAGCCAGTGTTGAACCACGTCAAGCGACTCAGGCTGCTGCAGCTTGCGGGGCCACACCAGGTAGAACGACTTGTCCAGCCGCAGCGGCTGGTCGAAGACCTGAATCAGCCTGCCTGCGGCAATGTCGTCACTGACGAATGCCAGGCTGGCCAACGCAATGCCCTGACCACTGATGGCGGCATCAATAGCCAATGAAGTCTGGTTGAACCGCAGGTTTCTGGCGGTCGGTTGGGCGTGGTGCGGGAACACGGCTGCAAGGTACCGGGGCCAGAAGTCATGGGCATCGTGAAGCATGATGAAGGCTTGCAGCTGTTCGAAGCAGGTGGGGATGTGGGTGCCCTCGAACAACGCTGGGCTGGCCACGGCGACGATGTACTGTTCCATCAACAGTTCGCTGTTCAACCCCGCGCCAATTTCGGGCTTGCCATAGCGCACCGCGATATCCACGCCGTCGGTACTGAAGTGAGACAGCCGATCGGTGGCCAGCACTCGCAGATCGATGTCCGGGTGGCTTTGCGCAAAGTTGCCGAGCCTGGGAATAAGCCATTTCGAGGCAAAGGTGGGGGTAACGCTGACCGTCAGGTGAGACGTCTGCGGGCGCAACAGGCGGGTTGCCTCATCGATCATCGCCAAGGCACTGCGAATGCTGCCGCTATAGCCCAGGCCCGCATCGGTCAGTGCCAGGCCCCGGGGCAGGCGCTCGAACAAACGAAGGTTCAGGCTCGCTTCCAGCCCGCGTATTTGCTGAGCAACGGCGGCCTGGGTAACACCCAGCTCCTCGGCAGCCAAGCGGAAGTTGAGGTGGCGGGCAACCACTTCAAACACACGTAGCGCGTTGAGTGAGGGTAAGTCAGGGAAACCGTTTGGCATGACGATGGGGGCCCGGGCTGCAAAGATTCAACGCCGAGGCTACTCCCTGAGCACCATTAAAGAAACCCACGCCACCGCAGCCAATCCAGCGCTGTTTCGCTTAAGCCACGTCGTTGTCGGTTACACATTTGCATCTCTGTGCTTGACGCGTGAAATTTTTCATGTAATTTTTCATGAAAAATAACTCTAAAAATTTCACGGCAGTCCGAAACGATGAAGATGCACGAAGAGGTTGAAGCCCTCGCGATCCTTATTCACGACCTGCGCAAATTCAAGAACCTGACCCTGGGTGAGCTGGCCGAGCGCATCAACCGCTCGGTTGGGTTCCTTTCCCAGGTCGAACGCGGTGTTTCGCGCCCGACCGTGGCCGACCTCACCGCCATCAGCGAAGCGCTCGGCGTGTCGACCGCGTACTTCTACAACCTGAGCAAGCCCCGCAGCATCGGCTGGGTCACGCGCCCCCACGAGCGGCGCACGCTGTACCTGGAGTCGGGCATCACCGATGTGCTGGCGTCGCCCACCATCGCCGGTGCCTTCTCCCTGCTCGACAGTCATCTCGAGCCCGGCGCCACCAGTGGCGAGGCGTACCTGAGTGACCGCTCCGAGCAGGGCTGCTTCGTGCTCGAAGGCGAACTCACGGTATGGCTGGACCAAGGCGAGGCCGTGACCCTTCAGGCCAATGACTGTTTCCAGCTGCAACCCCACGCGCAGTTCCGTTACGCCAACCTGACGGCAAAGCCCACCCGCGTGCTCTGGGTCTTCAATTGAATTCGTTCAACTCACAAGGATAAGAAGATGAGTGTCATCTTTCCGGATCTGCTGACTGAAGTGCGCGCGTTTCGAGCGCAGCACCCGGCCATACGTTATGTCGACCTGATTGCGCTGGATATCCCCGGGCACTTTTACGGCAAGCGTTACCCCATGGACATGCTGGAAAAGGTCGCCGCCGGCGCGCCGCTGAAGCTGCCACAGAACTGCGTGCTGCTCGGCACCCAGGGTGGGCTCTACCCGATTGGTGACTACTGCTTCGCTGACGGCGACCCGGACGCCGCCCGGCGCCTGGTACCAGGCACCCTGAAACCGGTGCGCTGGGAAAAGGAAGTGATCGCCCAGATGCTGATTACCTCCGACGGCACCGCCCAGCCGATCGAGTTCGAGCCCCGCGAGGTGCTGGCCCGCGTTATCGAACGCCTGGCCAAGCGTGGCATTCGCCCGGTGGTGGCGTTCGAGCTGGAGTTCTACCTGTTCGACCGCCAGCTGGATAACGGCCTGCCGCAGTACCCACGCGACACGGCGACCGGGGATGAAGACGACCAGCCGAACATGCACATCGAGCGGCTGTCGCGCTTCTCGTCAGTGCTGCACGAAATGGTGGATGGCGCCAATGAGCAGGGTGTGCCAGCGAACGTCATCACGGCGGAACTGGGCCCAGGCCAGTTCGAGATAAACTTCTCCCACAGCGACGATGCCCTGAGCGCGGCGGACTGGTCGGCGCTGTTCTGCCGCAGCACCCGGGGTATCGCGATGAAGCACGGCTACCGTGCCAGCTTCATGAGCAAGCCCTACCTTGATGCGCCAGGCAGCGGCATGCATGTGCACGTCAGCCTGTACGACACCGCTGGCAATAACATCCTTGCCGGTGCCGAACAGCGCAAGCTGCGCCATGCGGTAGCCGGGTGCCTGGAGTTGCTGCCGCACTGCATGCCGATCTTCGCCCCTAACCACAATGCTTATCGCCGCTATGGCGCCATGGTCAACGCGGCGAGCAAGGCCAGCTGGGGCTTCGAAGACCGTGATGCGTGCATTCGCATCCCCGAGTCCGACCCGCGCAACCTGCGCATCGAACACCGCCTCGCGGGTGCCGATGCCAACCCGTACCTGGTGCTGGCGGCCATCCTGACCGGCATGGAGCACGGCCTGGACCGCGGCGTTGAGCCCATCGCCCCGCTGAACGACAACCGCCAGAGCGGCATCGACTTCCCCAAGGATGCCCTCAGCGCCCTAGCCGCCATGCGTCACCACCCGGTAGTCAACCAGGGTTTGGGCAGTGAGTTCGTGATGGTGTATTGCGAAAACAAATACCAGGAGCAACTGGACTTCATGCGCCACATCGATGCCCGCGAATACCGCTGGTTCCTGTAGCTGGCGCCGTTGGTACAGCGACGCCTTTCCAACGTTCAAACACCACGCGCAATACCGATTTGCCGGAGGAAGATATGCCACGTGTGCCCGTTATTGGCATTACCGCATGCACCAGCATGATTGAGCAGCATGCCACCCAGACCATCGCCGAGAAGTATGCACGCGCGGCGGCCAAGGCGGCGTGTGGCTTGCCCATCGTGATACCCAGCCTCGGTGAGCTGGTGGACAGCGCCGATATTCTCGACGTGGTGGACGGGCTGATCTTCACCGGCTCGCCGTCCAACATCGAGCCGTTTCACTACAACGGCCCGGCCAGTGCCGAGGGCACCCATCACGACCCGCTGCGTGATGCCACCACGTTGCCGCTGATGCGTGCGGCTATCGCTGCCGGTGTGCCGGTACTCGGCATTTGCCGTGGCTTTCAGGAAATGAACGTGGCACTGGGCGGCACCCTGCACCAGAACGTGCACGAGGCCGGGGTGTTCATGGACCACCGTGAAGGCAAGGGCGAGCCCATCGAAAAGCAGTATGGCCCGCGCCACACCATGCATGTAGAGCCTGGTGGCCTGCTCGACCGCATGGGTTTGCCGGCGATCTTCGACGTCAATTCCATCCATGGTCAGGGCATCGATGTACTGGCCCCGGGGCTGAGGGTGGAAGCGCTGGCACCCGATGGCCTGGTGGAAGCGATTTCGGTCGAGAACGGCAAGGGCTTTGCCCTTGCGGTGCAATGGCACCCTGAGTTCCAGGTCATGGACAACCCGCACTACCTGACCCTCTTCCAGTCCTTCGGCAAGGCCTGCCGGCAGCGCTCGGTATTGCGCCAGAAGCTGTTGCTGTCTGCCTGAAGCGACCTTTCCCAACTAGAAAAAGTACCTGCGCAGCCTCGCTGCGCAACGCGATGGAGCGAAAGCAATGAGTGAACAGAATCCGCAAACCCTGGCCTGGCAGGCCATGAGCCGCGACCACCACCTGGCGCCGTTCAGCGATGTGCAGCAACTGGCCGAGAAAGGCCCGCGCATCATCACCTCGGCCAAGGGCGTGTACCTGTGGGACAGCGAAGGCAACAAGATTCTCGATGGCATGGCCGGCCTGTGGTGCGTGGCGGTTGGCTATGGTCGCGATGAGCTGGCCGAAGTCGCCAGCCAGCAGATGAAGCAACTGCCTTACTACAACCTGTTCTTCCAGACCGCTCACCCGCCTGCGCTGGAGCTGGCCAAGGCGATCGCCGATGTGGCCCCGCAAGGCATGAACCATGTGTTCTTCACGGGTTCCGGCTCCGAAGGCAACGACACCGTGCTGCGCATGGTCCGCCATTACTGGGCGCTGAAGGGCCAGAAGAACAAGAAGGTGATCATTGGTCGCATCAACGGTTACCACGGCTCTACCGTGGCGGGCGCAGCCTTGGGCGGCATGAGCGGCATGCACCAGCAGGGCGGGGTGATCCCGGATATCGTGCACATTGCGCAGCCTTACTGGTTCGGGGAAGGCGGCGACATGACCGAGGCCGAATTCGGCGTGTGGGCGGCTGAGCAGCTGGAGAAGAAAATCCTTGAAGTCGGCGAAGACAACGTCGCTGCCTTCATCGCCGAGCCGATCCAGGGCGCCGGTGGCGTGATCATTCCGCCACAGACCTACTGGCCGAAGGTGAAGGAGATCCTCGCCAAGTACGACATCCTGTTCGTCGCCGACGAAGTGATTTGCGGCTTCGGGCGTACCGGAGAGTGGTTCGGTACCGACTACTACGGCCTCAAACCCGACCTGATGACCATCGCCAAGGGCCTGACCTCTGGCTACATCCCCATGGGCGGGGTGATCGTGCGTGACGAAGTGGCCCAGGTACTCAGCGAAGGTGGCGACTTCAACCACGGTTTCACCTATTCCGGCCACCCGGTGGCGGCGGCGGTGGGCCTGGAGAACCTGCGCATCCTGCGTGACGAGCAGATCATCCAGCAAGTGCACGATAAAACCGCGCCGTACCTGCAACAACGCCTGCGCGAGCTGGCCGACCATCCGCTGGTAGGCGAAGTACGTGGCCTGGGCATGCTCGGTGCGATCGAGCTGGTGAAAGACAAGGCCACCCGCGCCCGTTACGAAGGCAAGGGCGTGGGCATGATCTGCCGCCAGCACTGCTTCGACAACGGCCTGATCATGCGCGCCGTGGGCGACACCATGATCATCGCGCCACCGCTGGTGATCAGCCTTGAGGAGATTGACGAACTGGTGGAAAAGGCCCGCAAGTGCTTGGACCTGACGTACGAGGCTGTTCGCTAAGCGGCCGTTGGCTGCACCGGGGTCGCAAGGCGGCCCCGGTTTGCCCGGCTGGCAAGACGTACACCTGTGAAGCATTTTGCTTTGCGAGTCGGATCATGTACTTTTCAGGGCATTCATTTCCTGTCTGAAAGTCGCGATTCAACTATGAAAGTGCACGAAGAAATCGAAGGCCTGGCAGTACTGATTCGCGACCTGCGCAAGTTCAAAGGCCTGACCCTGGGCGATCTGGCCCAGCGAATTGGCCGTTCGGTGGGCTTTCTGTCCCAGGTCGAGCGGGGCGTATCACGCCCGACCGTGGCCGACCTTACCGCCATCAGTGAAGCGCTGGGTGTCTCGACCGCCTACTTCTACAAGCTGGAAAAACCCCGCGAGCTCGACTGGGTCACCCGCCCGCACGAGCGTCGCACGCTTCACCTGGCGGGCGGCATCACCGATGTATTGGCATCCCCCACCATATCGGGCGCGTTCTCCATGCTCGATAGCCATCTGGAGCCGGGGGCCAGCAGCGGCGAGGAGTACCTGGACGACAGCTCGGAGCAGGGCTGCTTCGTGCTCGAAGGTGAACTGACCGTGTGGCTGGGCGGCGGTGAGCCGGTAACGCTGCGCGCCAGTGACAGCTTTCAGCTGCAACCCCACGCCCGCTTTCGTTACGCCAACCTCACCGACAAGCCCACACGGGTACTCTGGGTGTTCAGCTGAAAGGCCCGCTCGGCGTGTCTCGGTTGGCCAGGAAAGATGACCTGTAAACACTGTACGGGCTGCATAGGGTATCCTTGCGCCACGCAATCAACTTCGAAGCAGTGAACTGAACGATGGGTTTTGAACAACTAGCAGCGCTACGCGACCGCCTGCGCGCGGAAAAACAGCAGGAAAAGGCCCAGAGCCCGAAGCAGCCCAAGCGCAAACCGTCCCCGCAGGCGAAGCCGCGCGAGCAGGATCCGGCGGTCGCGGCGATTTGGCCATTGCAGAAGCATTTTCCGTTGGCCTTCCCGGTCAACCCGGCCCCCAAGGTGCCGCTCAAAGAGGGTATTTTCAAGGATGCCGAGCAACACCTGGAGCTGCTCGGGCTAACCCGTGAGCAGCTCAAGCTGGGCATCTCGACTTGGTGCCGGGGTGCCCGGTACTGGGCAAGTATGGTCGAGAACGCTCCACGCCTGGACTTGACCGGCCAAGCCGCTGGCACTGTGACCGCCGCTCAGGCACTGCATGCCAAGCAGCAGGCATCGCGGCAGCGAAGCCAGGACCGTCGCAACCGTGCGAAGTCGAAAGCGCAGGCTCCGGCCCCCGCCACCGACACAGCAGCGGCTCCCGCCGCCGACTGACACGCCCGGGCGGCTTGCCTGGTGCAAGGTCAACGTGAGTAAGGTAATGGCATAGGCCTTCACTCGACCAAGGCAAGCCATGGCCAGCGCTCGCGATAACTGCCGGCTTTTGCCTTGAACAAATCGGGGCGAGGATTCAACGCGTTCATCCTCAGCTGGTTGTTCTGCAGGTCTTCCAGGCCATGCGTGCTGTACAGCGCGCCTGTGTGTGCATCAACGCCCAGGCAGGTCGAGCGGATCAGGTAGCGGTCGATGCCATCGGTCACCTTGTGTAAAGGCGCGTAAGTGCCGCCGAACTTGGCCTGGTACCACAGGTGAACGCGGGCCTGATTGCGGACCTCGACATTGACGCCAAGGTGCGCACAGGCCTGCTGCACCCTGGTAATCATCCGGTCCTCTGCTTCCCAGGACAGGTCAGTGTCGAAATAGGCGATGTCGTAGTCCTTGATCCCCCAGTCGGCAGGCAGTCCCGCGCGCTGGTTCCAGAAGGCCTGGAACAGGGCGCCCGCAGTCAACATGCACTGGGGAACATCCAGAGTTGGCAGGATCGTCAGGAGCGCCCGGTTTACCGGGTTTTCATGGATGCTCTCCAGCACTTGCTCATCGGTCAGTGAATGCATGGGTACCGTCCTTGATGGTTGCATTGCAGCGGTCGAGCTTACCTGAATCACGCTCAGCTCATCACCCTCGCAGGCCCGCATAACCTAACCGCTAGTGGTGATGTTGCGCAGGCAACAGTGATCCCACAGATTGTTTGGTCATATGCACCCAACATCGCCTTTCGTTCTCAATAACCAGTTGAAAATAAAGACATTAAAGCATTGGCACAGTTGCTGCTCTTACCTCCTTGTATCTCACGAATCACCAAGGAGCCTCCCCATGAGCCACGCCCCAATCAAATTCGCCTACTGGGTCCCCAACGTCAGCGGTGGCCTGGTGGTCAGCACCATCGAGCAGCGCACCAGCTGGGACATCGACTACAACCGCAAGCTGGCGCAAATTGCGGAAAAATCCGGTTTCGATTACGCCCTGTCGCAAATCCGTTTCACAGCGGGCTATGGCGCCGACAACCAGCATGAGTCCGTCACCATCAGCCACGCGCTGCTGGCTGCCACGGAAAAACTCAAGGTCATCGCCGCCATCCTGCCAGGCCCGTGGAACCCGGCGCTGGCGGCCAAGCAGCTGGCGAGCATCGACCAGTTCACCCAGGGCCGTATCGCCATCAACGTGGTTTCGGGCTGGTTCAAGGGCGAGTTCCATGCCATCGGTGAGCCTTGGCTGGATCACGACGAGCGCTATCGCCGTTCTGAAGAATTCATCCGCGCGTTGAAGGGCATCTGGACCCAGGACAACTTCACCTTCAACGGCGACTTTTACCGCTTCCGTAACTACAACCTCAAACCCAAGCCGCTGCAGCAACCGCACCCGGAAATCTTCCAGGGCGGCAGCTCGCGTGCGGCACGGGACATGGCTGCGCGTGTGTCGGACTGGTACTTCACCAACGGCAACAGCGTGGAAGGGATCAAGGCCCAAGTGGACGACATCCGCAGCAAGGCGGCGGCCAACGGCCACTCGGTAAAGATCGGGGTGAATGCCTTCATCATTGCCCGCGATACCGAGGAAGAAGCGCGGGCAGTGCTGCAAGAAATCATCGACAAGGCCAACCCCGAGGCGGTGCGAGCGTTTGGCCAGGAGGTCAAGCATGCCGGTTCGGCCAGCCCGGAGGGCGAGGGCAACTGGGCGAAGTCCAGCTTCGAGGACCTGGTGCAGTACAACGACGGCTTCAAGACCAACCTGATCGGCACACCGCAGCAAATTGCCGAACGCATCGTCGCGTTGAAGGCGGTGGGGGTGGATTTGATCCTCTCCGGCTTCCTGCATTTCCAGGAGGAAGTGGCGTACTTCGGCGAGCACGTGTTGCCGCTGGTGCGGGCGCTGGAAGCCGAGCGTGGCCTGGACAAAGCAGTAGCCTGAGGCCGTGGGCAGGGAGGGCTTGGCACCCTGCCAGTATTGTCGGATTGTCGTGCAGGGGTTAGGTTGACGGGCTTACTTCAAGGAAGACTACCCCATGAAACGGACCTTACCGCTCCTGTTCGCCTGCGCGATTTTCCCCTTGCAAGCCTGGTCGGCGCTTGAAGTTGGCCAGTTTACCCTCGGTATGCCCAAGGCTCAGGTCCTGGCCATTCTGCAGCAGCAGTTCGGCGAGGTTGAGCATTTCACGGGCTATCACTATCAGGTGCCCACCGAGTTTTATCAGGGCGCCAACCCCAAGAACGACTACAGCCTGGGCGGTGTTCCCGTTTCACAGGTGAAAGCGTCGTTCAATGAAGCCGACCAGCTTCGCCAGGTTGAGGTACGGCTGGATACCACTGACGAGGCGCGGGTCCAGCAACTGCTGCCGATGACGAAGCAGGCCAAACGGGTGCCAAATACCGGTGGCCGGCTGGAAGCGTTTTCTGCAGAGGGAGAGCTGGTGTACTGGGTCTCCAAAGACTGGGACTGGACCGTGGTGACCATTGCCGACAAGGCCAGCTCGGTCGGGAACATCAAGGCCCGGGCGAAGAGTGACGAGAAGTTTGCGCAATTGAACCGCAAGTTCGACAAGCTGATTGAAACCGCTAAGCCTTAACCGCAGGTCGGTTTCAGGACGCGCCTGGTCGTTCGCACGCAACCTCCTGGCGCCACAAGTGCCATGCTTGCAGGATGCCTCGGACCAGTGCACGCAGATGCACGGCCGTCGGCAAGGAGGCCGCCAGACCGCGCAACCGTGACGTGGCCGGCGCGCCGCAGCAGAACACGCCGGACACCTGCCCCCACAATAATTCAGGCAGGGTCCGTGATGCCGAGGTCCGCTGTATGCCTGATGAATTGCTCCACCTGCCCGTTATCCAGCGCATTCTGGCCCGTGACAAGGCTACCCCAGGCGCCTTGTTGCCGATCCTGCATGCCATCCAGCACGACATCGGCTATATCCCCGATGCCGCTGTTCCCGAAATCGCCCATGCCCTCAACCTCAGCCTGGCCGAGGTGCGCGGGGTGATCAGCTTCTATCACGACTTCCGCACCACGCCGCCTGCGCGCCACACCTTGCGCCTGTGCCGCGCTGAGTCGTGCCAGAGCCGTGGCGCCGAGGCCCTGGCCGCGCAATTGCGCGAACAGCTGGCACTGGACGACCACGGCACCAG
Source organism: Pseudomonas sp. NBRC 111133 (assembly GCF_001320605.1). NCBI lineage: Bacteria > Pseudomonadati > Pseudomonadota > Gammaproteobacteria > Pseudomonadales > Pseudomonadaceae > Pseudomonas > Pseudomonas sp. NBRC 111133. The sequence goes on from NZ_BCBJ01000096.1 coordinate 35,236, forward strand.
CGCCGACGGTGCCATCAGCCTGCGCCCGGTGTACTGCCTGGGTGCCTGCGCCTGTTCGCCGGCCCTGGAGCTGGACGGCCAGGTGCATGCGCGGCTCACCCCTGAGCGCCTGCGCGCATTGGTCAACGGTTGCCGGGAGGACGCAGCATGCTGAAGCTCTATATCCCCTGCGACTCGGTGGCCCGTGCCGTCGGGGCCGACCAGGTGGCCGATGCCTTGCAGCGCGAGGCCGAGCGTCGCCAGCTACCGCTGGATATCCAGCGCACCAGTTCACGCGGGCTTTACTGGCTGGAGCCGCTGGTCGAGTGCGACAGCGCACAAGGGCGCCTGGGTTTTGGCCCGGTCACCCCGCAGGAGGTGACTTCGCTGCTCGATGCCCTGGCCGGTGAACCCGGTGGCCACTCGCTGGCGCTGGGGCCGGTCGAAGACATTCCTTACCTGAAAACCCAGCAGCGCCTGCTGTTCGCCCGCGCCGGTATCACCCGCCCGTTGTCGCTGGACGACTACCGCGCCCAGGGTGGTTTCGCCGGCCTGGAAGCTGCCGTGGCAATGGGCGGCGCCGATGTGGTCGCTGCCGTGCTCGATTCCGGCCTGCGTGGCCGTGGCGGCGCGGCGTTCCCCGCTGGCATCAAGTGGCGCACCGTACGCGACGCCGGCGCCGGGCAAAAGTATGTGGTGTGCAACGCCGACGAAGGCGACTCCGGTACCTTCGCCGACCGCATGCTGATGGAAGGCGACCCGTTCCTGTTGATCGAAGGCATGAGCATTGCCGGCCTCGCTGTGGGCGCCGACAAAGGCTACATCTACGTGCGTTCGGAATACCCCGATGCCATTCGTGTGCTTGACCAGGCCTTGGCCATCGCCCGCGATGCCGGCTATCTCGGCACTGACGTGGCCGGCAGCGGCCAGTCCTTCGACCTGGAAGTGCGGGTGGGCGCCGGCGCCTATATCTGCGGCGAAGAAACCGCATTGCTGGAATCCATCGAAGGCAAGCGGGGCGTCGTCCGCGCCAAGCCTCCACTGCCCGCGCTGCAAGGGTTGTTCGGCCTGCCGACACTCGTACACAACGTGCTCACCTTGGCTTCGGTGCCCATCATTCTGGCCAAGGGGGCAGCGTTTTACCGCAACTTCGGCATGGGCCGCTCGCTGGGCACCCTGCCGTTCCAGCTGGCCGGTAATATCCGCCAGGGCGGTTTGGTGGAACGCGCATTCGGCCTGACCCTTCGTGAACTGGTCGAAGGCTATGGCGGCGGCACCGCCAGTGGCCGACCGCTGAAAGCTGCGCAGGTCGGTGGCCCGCTCGGCGCCTGGGTATCGCCCAGCCACTTCGACACCCCGCTGGATTACGAAGCCTTCGCCGCCATGGGCGCGATGCTTGGCCATGGCGGTGTAGTGGTGGCCGACGACACCCTGAACATGGCCAGCATGGCGCGCTTTGCCCTGCAGTTCTGCGCTGAAGAGTCCTGCGGCAAATGCACCCCGTGCCGCATCGGCTCTACCCGTGGCATGGAAGTGGTCGACCGGTTGATGGCGACCCAGGATTTCACTGAACGCCACGACCAGGCCCTGTTGCTGCGCGACCTGTGCGACACGATGCAGTACGGCTCGCTGTGCGCCATGGGCGGCATGACCGCCTACCCGGTGGCCAGCGCCCTCAAGTACTTCCCCGCCGATTTCGGGCTGACCACCACGGAGGCCGCGCAGTGATCAATTTCTTCGACCCCGCTTTGGATAAAAGCGGCGACCTCGGCACCCCGGCCCGTGACAGCGACGTGCAGGTCAGCCTGAGCATCGATGGCCGTGCCATCAGCGTGCCCGCCGGCACTTCCGTCATGCGCGCTGCCGCCATGCTTGGCACCAGTATTCCCAAGCTCTGCGCCACCGACAGCCTCGAAGCCTTCGGCTCGTGCCGCATGTGCATGGTGGAAATCGAAGGCATGCGCGGCTACCCGGCGTCCTGCACCACGCCCGTCAGCGAAGGCATGGTGGTACGCACCGAAACCCCACGCCTGGCTGGCCTGCGCCGCAACGTGATGGAGCTGTACATCTCCGACCACCCGCTGGACTGCCTGACCTGTTCGGCCAACGGCAACTGCGAGCTGCAGACCGTGGCGGGCCAGGTGGGCTTGCGCGAGGTGCGCTACGGCTACGATGGCGCCAACCACCTGGCCGAGAAAAAGGACGTTTCCAACCCGTATTTCGACTACGAGCCCAGCAAGTGCATTGTGTGCAGCCGCTGCGTGCGCGCCTGCGAGGACATCCAGGGTACCTTCGCCCTGACCATTACCGGGCGCGGTTTCGAGTCGCGGGTGGCGGCGGCGGGCGGAGACAACTTCCTGGCTTCCGAGTGCGTCTCCTGCGGCGCCTGCGTGCAGGCGTGCCCGACCGCAACCCTGACGGAAAAAAGCCTGGTGCAGCTTGGCCAACCTGAGCGCTCGGTCATCACCACTTGCGCCTATTGCGGTGTCGGTTGTTCGTTCCGCGCCGAAATGAAAGGCGACCAACTGGTGCGCATGGTCCCGGACAAGAACGGCGGCGCCAACCATGGCCACGCCTGCGTCAAGGGCCGTTTCGCCTGGGGCTACGCCACCCACCCGGACCGTATTACCAAGCCGATGATCCGCAAGCGGCTGGAAGACCCGTGGCAGGAAGTGAGCTGGGACGAGGCGGTGACGTATGCCGCCAGCGAGTTCCGCCGCATCCAGCTCAAGTACGGGCGTGACTCGATTGGCGGTATCACCTCCAGCCGCTGCACCAACGAAGAAGCCTATCTGGTGCAAAAGCTGGTGCGCACGGCGTTCGGCAACAACAACGTCGATACCTGCGCGCGGGTGTGCCATTCACCCACCGGCTATGGCCTGAAGCAAACCCTGGGTGAATCGGCCGGCACACAAAGCTTCGATTCGGTGATGCAGGCCGACGTGGTGCTGGTGATAGGCGCCAACCCCACCGATGCCCACCCGGTGTTCGGCTCGCAGCTTAAGCGCCGCCTGCGCCAGGGCGCGCGGCTGATCGTGATCGACCCACGGCGCATCGACCTGGTCGACTCGCCCCATGCCCGCGCCGAGCTGCACCTGCAACTGCGCCCAGGCACTAACGTGGCGATGCTCAACGCCCTGGCTCATGTGATCGTCACCGAGGGCCTGCTGGCCCAGCGCTTCATCGATGCGCGCTGCGAAACAGAAGACTTTGCCCGCTGGCGTGATTTCGTCAGCCTGGCAGACAACGCCCCTGAAGTGCTCGGCCCGGTCTGCGGCGTGCCCGCCGAACAGATCCGTGCCGCTGCCCGGTTGTATGCCACAGGTGGCAACGCGGCAATTTACTACGGCTTGGGCGTGACCGAGCACAGCCAGGGCAGCACCGCAGTGATGGGCATTGCCAACCTGGCCATGGCCACCGGCAACATCGGCCGTGAAGGGGTAGGGGTGAACCCGCTGCGCGGGCAGAACAACGTGCAGGGCTCGTGCGACATGGGCTCTTTCCCCCATGAACTGCCGGGCTACCGGCACATTTCCAACGAGAATGTGCGTGCGGAGTTCGAACGCGCCTGGGGAGTGACCCTGCAGCCTGACCCAGGCCTGCGCATTCCCAACATGTTCGAAGCCGCGCTGGACGGCAGCTTCAAGGCGTTGTACTGCCAAGGCGAGGACATCGCCCAGAGCGACCCCAACACCCAGCATGTCACGGCGGCCTTGCACGCCATGGAGTGCGTGGTGGTGCAGGATATTTTCCTCAACGAAACGGCCAAGTTTGCCCACGTGTTCCTGCCAGGCAGCTCGTTCCTGGAAAAGGACGGCACCTTCACCAATGCCGAACGCCGGATTTCGCGGGTGCGCAAGGTGATGGAACCGTTGGCAGGCAAGGCGGACTGGGAAGCGACCGTGGCCTTGGCCAACGCCTTGGGCTACCCGATGAACTACCGTCACCCGTCCGAGATCATGGACGAGATCGCCCGCCTGACGCCGACCTTCCGCCGCGTCAGCTATGCCGAAATCGACCGCCACGGTAGCTTGCAGTGGCCGTGCAACGACGCCGCACCCGATGGCACGCCGACCATGCACATCGACCAGTTCGTGCGGGGCAAGGGGCGCTTCATGCTCACCGGTTACGTGCCCACCGACGAGAAGGTCAACAACCGCTACCCGCTGCTGCTGACCACCGGGCGCATCCTCAGCCAGTACAACGTCGGCGCCCAGACCCGCCGTACCGGCAACGTGGCCTGGCATGACGCCGACCGCCTGGAAATTCACCCGACCGATGCCGAAAGCCGTGGCATCCAGGACGGTGACTGGGTGGGCATCGGCAGCCGCGCTGGGCAGACCGTACTGCGCGCCAAGGTCAGCGCGCGGGTCGCACCGGGCGTGGTGTACACCACCTTCCACTTCCCCGAGTCGGGGGCCAATGTGATTACCACCGACAACTCCGACTGGGCCACCAACTGCCCCGAGTACAAGGTAACGGCGGTGGAAGTGGTGAAAGTGTTCCAGCCGTCGCAGTGGCAGAAGCGTTATCAGGACTTCAGTGATGAGCAGCGGCGTTTGCTGAAGGAGCGCCGTACACAGGAGAACGCCGAGGTGCGCCGATGAGCAGCGACAACCTGGTCAAGATGGCCAACCAGATTGCCCATTACTTCGACAGCGAGCCGGACCGGGCCTTGGCGGTACAAGGGGTGCGGCAGCATTTGCAGAGCTTCTGGACACCGGCGATGCGCCGGCAATTGGCGGAGTGGATCGAGGCCAATGCTGGGGAGGGGCTGGACCCCAAGGTGCGGGAGGCGTTGGGCTAGCGTCTGGTGCTGATTGGGGCTGCGCAGCAGCCCCAGTAATAGTGCGGTGAAGCGAAACAGTAGGTTTAACCGTGGGCTAACTCGGCTTGGTGGGCGATGGCCTCTTCACTCTTTAGCACCAGCACATCGCCTTCCAGAGCATCCAGCACCACCTCCGAAGTATTCCCAATCAACGCCCCGGTAATCCCGGTGCGGCACACCGTGCCGATCACCGTCACCACCGCCCCCAGCTTCTGCTCGGTATGCGGGATCAGCACGTCCGCCGGCCCTTCGGCCACATGCAAACGCTCTTCGCTAATGTCGTACTCGGCCTGGAACGCTTTGCACGCCTCGCGGTAACGCTTTTCGATGGTTTCGCTCAACTGGTACGCCGGGTCCGACGCCGACAGCATCGGTGACGGATGGGCGCTGATGACATGCAGTTCACCCTTGGCCAGCTTGGCAATCTCGAAACCATGGTCAATGATGCTGGCATGCAGGCGGCGGTGATCCTCGTCCTGGTTGCCCACGTCCACCGCCGCCAGGATCACGCCACCCGTCCAGGGCTGCTCACTCTTCACCATCAGCACCGCACACGGGCACTGGCGCAGCAGCTTCCAGTCGCTGGGGGTGAGCAGGGCTTTTTTCAGCGGGTTGTCCGGGCGGTGTTCCTTGATCACCAGCTCGCAACCCTCGGCCTGCTGCACGTAGATGATGGTGTCGTGCAGGTTGCCGCGCCAGGCCTCTTCATGGGTGACATTGTCGTAGCCGTCATCGTGCAGCTGACTACTTAACAGGCTCAGCAGCGCATGGTGGTCATGCCGTTTGTCGCACATCAGCAGGTGCAGGCGTGCGCCGGTCACGCCGGCAATCAGCTTGGCCCGGGTCAGCGCCCGGCTGTGGGCGTGCTCGGGGTCGAGGACGACAAGGATGCTGCGGACGGCTTGCATGGGCGTTAGCTCCCTTCAAAGGTGGCGACCAATGCCTGACTATAGACGGCGCGGCCCCCGCTGGCGCTTGATGTACATCAAGAAGCATAGTCACTGACGCCGCCCGCCGCCGCCGCTATAATCGCCGGCCCTGCCTGTTCTGTGTGGTTGCACGCGTATGTCCCTGATCCCCGAAATCGACGCCTTTCTTGGCTGCCCGACGCCAGATGCCTGGATCGAAGCGGCGCTGGCCGACCAGGAAACCCTGCTGATCGACCACAAGAACTGCGAATTCAAGGCTGCCAGCACGGCCTTGAGCCTGATGGCCAAGTACAACACCCACCTCGACCTGATCAACATGATGTCGCGCCTGGCCCGTGAAGAGCTGGTGCACCATGAACAGGTGCTGCGGCTGATGAAGCGCCGTGGCGTGCCACTGCGCCCGGTGTCGGCGGGGCGCTATGCGTCGGGGCTGCGCCGCCTGGTGCGCGCCCACGAGCCGGTCAAGCTGGTGGATACGCTGGTGGTGGGGGCATTTATCGAAGCGCGCAGCTGCGAGCGCTTTGCCGCGCTGGTGCCGCACCTGGATGAGGAGCTGGGCCGCTTCTATCACGGCCTGCTGAAAAGCGAAGCACGCCACTACCAAGGCTACCTGAAACTGGCGCACAACTACGGTGATGAGGCAGACATCGCCCGCCGGGTGGAGCTGGTGCGTGCCGCTGAGGTCGAGCTGATCCAGTCACCGGACCAGGAACTGCGCTTCCACAGCGGCATCCCGCAAGCGCTGGCCGCCTGATTCGCACCAGGCGGCCCAGCCGTCAGTTGCGCCGGCCCAGCAGCAGGCCCACCACCAGGCCAAGGCCTGCGGAAATGGCCACGGTCTGCCACGGATGGCCACCTATGTAGTCCTGGGTGGCGTCCACCACCGGTTGCGCCTTGCTGCGCATATTGCTGGCCGCCTGGCGGGCCTGGCGCAGCTTCAGGTTGACCTGCGCGCGTAACGTTTCTGCTTCGTCGCCCACCAGGGCGGCGCTGTCGTTCAGCAGTTTTTCCGATTCTTCGATCAGCGATTGCAGTTCGCTGAATACCTGGTCCTTGATCTGATCGCTGTCTGCCAGTGCGGCGTTTTTCCGGGCCATGAACTCGTCCTCGTCGATGGGGTGGTTTGAACAATGGATGCCGCCGCGTCGGGAAAGTTGCGCCGGCTTACTGATGTTGCGTTGCCTGGGTGTAAGATAGCGGCCATTTTCAAACCTGCAGGTACCTTCATGAGTTTTAATCTGGCCAACATGAGCTTCGAGGAACGGGCGCAGATCGAGGCAGAGAAGGCGCGGTTGTTCGAGCTGTGGCAGAACAACCTGGGCAAGGCCAAGGGCGAAGCGGCCCGGCTGATTGCCGAAAAACCGCGTCGCAAGGGCAAGTGGGCCGAGTGGGTACGCGCCGAGCTGGACGGCATGACGCCCCCCGAATACGCCAGCATGGTGCGCAGCGAAGTCAACAAGCTGATGGCCGCCGCCAGCGCCAGCCGCTGAACACCCCCCAGGTGCTTACCAGTAGGCGCCCTTGGGCAGGTCCAGCTTGCCCTCGTCGGTAAAGCGCACAGTCCCCAGCAGACCACCGGCCAGCTTGCCGCGCAGCTTGTAGGGCAGGCCCTGCAGCGAGTCCACCTTGCCCAGTCCATAGGCCTGGCGCAGGAAGGAAAATGCCGTGATGCTTACCGGCACCACGATCACCGCTTCTTCATAACGGCCGATGTGCCCCTGCTGGTCGCTGACCCCGGCGGCCAGCGGCTGGCCGTTCACTTCCAGGTTGAGGGCAATGCCGTTGTAGTCGATGGGCGATTCGCTGGGGTTTTGCACCCGCATTTTCACGGCCATGCGCAGTTCCAGTTCCTGGCCGGGCAACGGTTCGATGCCGATCACACTGATATTGACCGGGTCACGTGGCTGGAACAGTGCGCACGCGTTCAGGCCGTAGGCCATCAGTAGCACAAGCATTAACCGGGTAAAGCGGTACAGGCGGGCAGTCATGAGGGCGACCTTGCCAGAGTGAGCGAAGTGTCAGTGTGGCAAATGCAAGTGGGCGTTGAAAGTGCCCCACGGGATGAAAGATACTGTTTCTCATTAACGCCCGATAACTCCTCCTACTGGCTGTTCCCAAACCCATGCTGACGTCACCCGTGTCGGGGCTGCTGGCGAGTTTCCAGGAGCACTACGACGACCTGCTGCAGTTTCTGACCCGGCGCATGAGCGACCGCCAGCGCGCCGCCGACGTGGCCCAGGAAACCTACCTGAAGCTGGTCAAGATCGATGAGCAAGCGCTGCCGGTGCTGCATGCGCGCAGCTTCATCTTCCGCGTGGCCGGCAACCTGGCAATCGATGCCTTGCGCCGCGAACAGCGCCTGGCGGCCAGCCATGACGACTGTGACGGGGCAGCGGAACTGGCCTGCCCGGCGCCAGCACCCGAGGCGATGTTGCTGGCCCGGGAGCGCTTGCAAATTCTTGACGATGCGCTGCTGAAACTGCCCGACAATGCCCGCCAGGCGTTGTTGCTGAACCGCGTCGAAGGCCTGACCCAGGCGCAGATTGCACAGCGGCTGGGGGTTTCCGAGAGCATGGTGGCCAAGTACATCGGCCAAGCCTTGCGCCATTGCCGCGACTGGCTCAAACAGGCGGGTGTGGCGGCCTCCGTGGTGTTGCTGGTCGCCGCGATGGCGGCTTGGCAACAGGCGCCGATGCTGCTGGCGGATTACCACACTGCAGTGGGCGAGCGGCAGGTGATCACCCTGGCAGATGGCACGCGGGTGACATTGAACAGCGCCAGTGCGCTGAGCGTGGTGTTCAACGCGCACGAACGCCGGGTGGTGCTGGATGCCGGTGAGGCCCTGTTCGAGACCGCTGATGAGGCGCGGCCGTTTGTGGTCGAGACGGCGGGTGAGCGTGTGCAGGGTGGTGCAGCCACGTTCAGCGTGCGCCGCGATGGCCGTGTGGTGCTGGCGCGTGGTGAGGCCAAGGTTGGCGAACGTTCATTGGTGGTAGCCGCCGATGCCGGAACGCAGATGGCCTGGCAGCGCGGCAAGCTGATCTTCAACGGCAAGCCGCTGGGGCAGGTGCTGGCGGAACTTGAGCGTTACCGGCATGGGCGGATTGTGCTGTCCGATAGCAAGCTGGCAGCGATGGAGGTGAGCGGGGTGTTTGACCTTGACGAGCCGGAGGCGCTGTTGCGCACGCTGGAGCAGCGGTATGGCCTGAAGGTGACCTACCTGCCGTGGTTGGCCGTGGTTCATTGACCAGCCTGTGCCGACCTCTTCGCGGGCAAGCCCGCTCCCACAGGTACGCCACAGAATTCAAGGACTGTGATGTACTTGTGCGAGCGGGCTTGCCCGCGAAGGGGCCGGTACAGGAAAAATAATTTCCATTTGCGACTGCAAGTTCCTGCAAGCCAGATCGTCGTAGTGGGACTGATCAGCAACCCATTCTCATTTACGACTTGTCAGGAAGCTCATTCGTGCCTCTGATGCTCAAGCCCCTGCACCGCCGTCGCGGTTCACTTCACCATGCCCTGATGTCCTGCAGCGCCCTGGCCATGCTGGCCGGCCCGTTGTCGGCATGGGCGTCGACCGCTGCCGACCAGGCCCAGGTCCAGGCCCGTCAGGTTCAGCTCGACCTGCCCGCCCAGCCGCTGGACCAGGCCCTGACTGCCTTCGCCGACCAGGCCGGCCTGCACCTGCTGTACACCACGGGCGATGTTGCAGGCCTGGCCAGCCCTGCGTTGCACGGCAGCTACAACGTCGAGCAGGCCCTGCAGCAGTTGCTGGCCGGTAGCGGCATGGGCTGGCAGTTCAGCGATGCCCGCACGGTCACCCTGCGCAAGGCCGAGGCTGCGCCGCAGGCGGTCAACCTCAAGCCGATCGAAGTCAACGTGGCCTCGCGTACCAGCACTGCAATCAGCGAAATCCCCGGCACGGTCTGGGTAGTCGACCAGCAGCAATTGCGCGAACAGATCGACAGCGGCGTCAGCCTGAAGGAAGCCATCGGCAAGCTGGTACCCGGCCTCGACCTGGCGCCGGAAGGGCGCACCAACTACGGCCAGAACATGCGCGGGCGCAACGTGCTGGTGATGATCGACGGGGTCAGCCAGAACAGCTCGCGTGGCCTGTCGCGCCAGTTCGACAGCATTTCGCCGTTCAACGTCGAGCGTGTCGAAGTGTTGTCTGGCGCCAGCGCCATCTACGGCGGCGGAGCCACTGGCGGCATCATCAACATCGTCACCAAGAAGGGCGAGCCCGGCCCGGCGCGCTTCGAAACACAGCTGGGTGCCAGCAGCGGTTTCAACAACAGCGATGACCTGGCCACCCGCTTCGCCCAGTCGATCAGCGGCGGTAACGAACGGGTCAATGCCCGCCTGGGTATCTCCGGTGAGCAGAACGAAGCCTTCTACGACGGTGCCGGCGACCAGATTTTCATCGACAACACCCAGACCGACCTGCAGTACAACCGCACCCTCGATGTGCTCGGTACCTTGGGCCTGCAATTGAACGACCAGCAGAGCCTCGACCTGCTGGCCCAGTACTACGACTCGGGCAACCACGGCAGCACGGGTATCTACTTCCCCAACCTCAACTACAACGCACCGTCCGACCTGGAAGATGCCGAACTGCGCAGCGGCTACTCGTCCGACCTGGAGCCGCGTACCCGGCGCCTGCTGCTCAACGCCAACTACCACCACACCGATGTGCTGGGCCAGGACTTCTACCTGCAGGCCTCGTACCGCAAGGAAGACGACAACTTCTATCCGTTCCCGTACTACAACCGCGCTACGCCCACCGGCTCGCGCGGGGTGTACTTCGCCGCTTCGCAGCAAAACTTCGAGGTCACCAGCCTCAAGGGCCTGTTCGCCAAGCAATGGGACACGCTGAAGCTGACCTACGGCGTCGACCTGGACCGTGAGCGTTTCAACGCCGAGCAGACCACGTTCAATGCCCTGACTTCGTCCGAGTCGGGCGGTCTGGAGATGGAGAAGGACAGCAAGGCCGCGCGCTATCCCAGCTACCGGGTTGATGGTGTGTCGGTGTACGCCCAGCTGGACTGGCATGCCACCGATAACCTGACCTTCTCCGGCGGCGCCCGCCGCCAGCAAATGGACGTGGACGTCAGCGACTTCAAGGGCGTGCCGGGCGGCAGCAACGATTACCAAGTCAACCTGTTCAACGTCGGTGCCATTTACGACTTCAAGAACGGCCATCAGGTGTGGACCAACTACGGCGAAGGCTTCGACCTGCCGGACCCGGCCAAGTACTACGGCAAGCCAGGCCTGAGTGTGGCCGACAACCCGCTGGCCGGCATCAAGAGCCGCCAGGTGGAACTGGGCTGGCGCTATGCAGATCTGGACTGGGATGCCCAGGCGGCGCTGTACTACATCTGGTCGGACAAGATCATCAACGTCGATTCGCAAACGCTGACCATCAACGTGGAAGAGCAGAAGAGCCGCGACTTTGGCTTTGAAGGTGCGCTGACCCGGCATTTCCAGACCGGCTGGGAGGCGGGTGGTACCTTGCACCTTACGCGCTCCGAGGAAGAGGCTGCCGACGGTGGCTGGATCAAGCGTGATGCCCGGTATGCCTCGTTGTCCAAGGCCACTGCATTTGTCGGCTGGAAGGGCGATGGCCGCAGTGCGCGGCTGCAGGCCAACCATGCCTTCAGCCTGAAGGACGATGCCGACCACGAGATTGACGGCTACACCACCTTCGACCTGCTGGGTAGCCAGGACACCGGCTTCGGCACCTTCAGCGCCGGCATCCAGAACCTGCTGGACAAGCAGTACAGCACGGTCTGGGGCCAGCGTGCGACGTTGTTCTATTCGCCGACTTATGGGCCGGCGTATCTGTATGACTATCAAGGGCGTGGGCGTACCTACACCTTGACCTGGAGCATGGCTTACTGATTGATGTTGTCTGTTCTGGCCTCTTCGCGGGTGAACCCGCGAAGAGGCCGGTTCAGGCAAACGCGGCCAGCAAATCCTGCGCAAACGCCTGCTGGGCCTCGCCCACCGCTTGTGCCCGGTGCCGAGCCAGGGTAAACGGCACCACAAAATCCAGCCCCGGGTCCAGCGCCCACAACAGCCCTTCGGCTTCCCACCCCAGCGCACAATGGCGTGGCAGATAGCCAATATGCCGCCCCGACAAAATGAACGTCAGCACGCTCTCGATCTGCTCCGCCACGGCCATGCTGCGCCGGCTCTGAAACGGTTCGCCGCCTTTGAGAAACCGGTACGGGTGGCACACCTGATCCATGTCCAGCAGCCGCTCATGTTCAACGTCCTTAACACCAAACAGCACATGCTGCTTCCCGCAATAAAGCCGTTGTCGCTCCTCGAACAGTGGCTGGTAATCAAAGGCCGCCTGGTTGCCGGAGAAGTAGCTGATGGCATAGTCCAGCCGCTGCTCCAGCAACAGCCGTTCCAGCTCCGCTGGCGGCGCACTGATCAGTTCCAGTTGCACTGCTTCCTCTCGTGTGCGAAATGCCGAAATGGCTGCGGCCAGCTTAAGGCTCACCGCCTTGTCCTGGTTCTCCGCCATGCCGATGCGCACGGTCCCCAGCAACCGCCCGGCAACCCCATTGGCCTGCTGGCGAAACTGCTCGATGTTCAGCAGCAGCCCGCGCGCCGCCTCCAATAGCAACGTGCCTTTCTCCGTGAGGTGAAAGCCACCCTTGCCCCGGCTGCACAGGCGATAACCCAGGCGTGCTTCCAGCTGTGCCATGCGCTGGCTGATAGTGGGCTGGCTCAGGCCGAGCACGCCTTGTGCGGCGCTGAAGCCGCCGGCCTCGACTACAGTGACGAACAGCCGCAGCAGGTGCAGGTCGGGGTCGTGCACTTGTCCGAGCATTACATTGCTCCTGTTGAATGTCAGCTTTGCAAACTTGCCATTCCTGCAATGTAACCCGGCTGGCATGCTCGCGGCATCCACCCATTTGCCGAGGTGTCCGCCATGCGTCGATCGTTGTGCCTGTTGTCCCTGGTTCTGGCCTTGCCGCTGCAAGCCGAAGAAAAGGTCGTCAACCTCTACAGCTGGGCCGACTACGTTGCCCCGCAAACCCTCAAGCGCTTCGAGCAGGAAACCGGCTACAAGGTGCGCTACGACACCTTCGACACCACCGAAGTACTGGAAACCAAGCTGCTGACCGGTGGCAGTGGCTACGACGTGGTGGTGCCATCGTCGACCGTACTGGCCCAGGCGCTGAAGGCCAACGCCCTGCAACCGCTCGACCCCCAGGCCATGCCCGGCTACAGCAACCTCGACAAGGACCTGCTGGCCAAGCTTGCCGAGGCCGACCCCGGGAACCGCCACGCTGTGCCGTACACCTGGGGCACCTTGGGCCTGGGGGTGAACGTGGAAGCGGTGCGCCAGCGCCTGGGTGATGTGCCGCTGGACAGCCTCGACCTGCTGTTCAAGCCCGAATACGCCAGCCGCCTTAAGGATTGCGGCATTGCCATGCCCGATTCACCGCAGGAGGTGATTGGCGTGGCCCTCAACTACCTGGGCAAGGACCCGTACAGCCAGAGCAAGGATGATCTGGCGGCTGCGCAGCGCCTGCTGAGCCAACTACAACCCTCGATCAGCTACGTCGCCAATGGCCGGCAGATCAGCGACCTGGCCAATGGCAGTGTGTGCCTGGCGCTGACCTACAACGGCGATGCGGCGATGGCCGCCGACCAGGCGCGCCGTGCCGGCAAGCCGTTCGAGCTGATTTACCGTATTCCCCGGGAAGGCACGCTGGTGTGGCAGGACAACCTGGTCATCCCCAAAGACGCCCCGCACCCCGAGGCAGCGCGTGCGTTCATCGCCTTCATGCTCAAGCCAGAGTCGGTGGCTGCGCTGACCAACACGCTGTTTTTTGCCAACGCCAACCAGGCGGCCACGCCGCTGGTGGACGAAGCGGTGCGCAACGACCCCGACATCTACCCGCCGGCCGAAGTGCGCCAGCGGCTGTTCGCCGACCGCAGCATGGCGCTGTCCGACCTGCGCCAGCGCAACCGCCTGTGGACGGCCTTCCGCACCCGGCAATAACGCATAACAACCCAGGAGCCCGACCGTGGACCAAGCCGCAAGCAATGACCAGGCGATGACCCGCGACAGCCTGTACGGCACTGCCGCAGAAAGTACCTACGCCGGCATTACCAGTTTCTCCCGCCGACGCTACAGCCGCGACCTGCGTGGTGTGGATGTGGTCGTCAGCGGTGTGCCGTTCGATACCGCCACCAGCAACCGCCCTGGCGCACGTTTTGGCCCACGCGCGATCCGCGCTGCCTCGGTGCAGCAGGCCTGGGCCCGGCACTGGCCGTGGGCGTTCGACCCGTTCGACCACCTGGCAGTGATCGACTACGGCGACTGCGCCTTCGACAGCGGCACGCCGGAGTCGGTGCCGGACAGCATCGAGGCCCATGCCGAGCACATCCTTCAGGCCGGTTGCGCCATGCTCACCTTGGGCGGCGACCACTTCATCAGCTACCCGCTGCTCAAAGCTCACGCTCGCCGCCATGGCCCGCTGGCGCTGATTCACTTCGATGCCCACAGCGATACGTGGCCGGACGAGGAGGGCAAGCGAATCGACCATGGCACCATGTTCTGGCATGCCGCCCGTGAAGGCCTGGTAGACCCGGGCAGTTCGGTGCAGATCGGCCTGCGCACCACCAACGACGACAGCCAGGGCTTTGCCATCCTGGATGCCCGGCAGGTACACCGCCAGGGCACCGAGGCGATCATTGCGGCAATTCGTCAGCGGGTGGGCGACCGGCCGGTGTACCTCACGTTCGATATCGACTGCCTTGACCCGGCCTATGCGCCTGGCACGGGTACTCCGGTGTGTGGTGGGCTTACCACGGTGCAGGCGCTGGAAATTCTGGGCGGGCTGCGTGGTATCAACCTGGTGGGCATGGACCTGGTGGAGGTGGCACCGGCTTATGACCATGCCGATATCACCGCATTGGCCGGGGCGACGTTGGCGATGGAGATGCTGTGCTTGTATGCGGCGCGGCACAAGGTAGACAAAGGCCAGTAATCGGGGGCCGCGAAGCGGCCTCAAGGTCCATACTGAAATATCAGGAATCAACTCCACCCGCATTCACACTTTTGCCGCGAACCCTTCGCGCCTTAGGCTATCAAAACCCCCAAGGCGCGGCATTTTCGTACAGGAGGTGAAGCATGAACCCGTCATTGCCCATCCTGGCGCTTGGCCTGGCCTTGTGCCTGCCCGCGCACGCTGCTCCGCAGCCACCGTTGCAGCTCGCTGCCGGCAACAATAACCCCTACAACAGCCCGATCCAGCGCGCCAACCCCAACAGCCGCCAAGGCAGCATGCCTGCCGCGCCGCCCGTGCGTGGCCCCTCCACCGACCCGTACCAACGCACGCCCAGCCTGGACAACCGGGGCATTGGCAATGGCGACAACCTGCGCCGCCAGCAGCAAACCCCGAACCTGGAACCTACCCGGCCGCCGCGCGACAGCACGCGTGCGCCCTAAGCCCATACGAAAGGAATCCTGCATGCCCAGAGCAACCTGGCTGGTCACCGTGACCGCCGCCGCACTCATGCCCCTGTTGGCACAGGCGGCGGCCGAGCAACAGTTTCGCAGTGAAGAAGGCACCTTGACAGTCAGTACCCTGGCCGACGGCCTGCGCAACCCTTGGGCGTTGGCATTTCTGCCGGGCGGCAAGGACATGCTGGTGACCGAGCGTCCCGGCAATTTGCGGCTGGTCAACGCCGAAGGCAAGGTCGGCCCGCCGATCAGCGGTGTGCCCAAGGTCTGGGCCGAGGGGCAGGGCGGCCTGCTGGATGTGGTGCTGTCGCCGGCGTTCGACAAAGACCGTACCGTATACCTGTCCTACGCCGAGGAGGGCAGTGACGGCAAGGCCGGCACCGCGGTCGGCCGTGGCCAGCTGTCCGAAGACCGGGCCCGGCTGGAAAACTTCACCGTGATCTTCCGCCAGCAGCCCAAACTGTCGGTGGGTAACCACTTCGGCTCGCGGCTGGTGTTCGACCGCAACGGCTACCTGTTCATCGCCCTGGGCGAGAACAACCAGCGCCCCACTGCCCAGGACCTGGACAAGCTGCAAGGCAAGATCGTGCGCATCCTTCCCGATGGTGATGTACCCAAGGACAACCCCTTTGTAGGCAACGACAACGTGCGACCGGAAATCTGGTCGTTCGGCCACCGCAACCAGCAAGGCGCCGCGCTCAACCCATGGACCGGCAAGCTGTGGACCCACGAGCACGGCCCGCGAGGTGGCGACGAAATCAACATCCCCGAGCCCGGCAAGAACTACGGCTGGCCGATTGCGACCCACGGCATCAACTACTCGCTCCTGCCGATCCCCGAGGCCAAGGGCAAGCATGTGGACGGCATGGTCGACCCACACCATGTGTGGGAGAAGTCGCCAGGCATCAGCGGCATGGCGTTCTACGACAGCCCCACGTTCAAGGCCTGGGACCACAACCTGTTCATAGGTGCGCTGGCAACGCAGGAGCTGATTCGCTTGCAGCTGGACGGCGACAAGGTGGTGCATGAAGAGCGCCTGCTGGGGGACCTGAAGGCCCGCATCCGCGATGTGCGGGTAGGGCCGGATGGGTACCTGTATGTGCTGACCGATGACAAGGACGGCGCGTTGCTGAAGGTAGGCCTGGCCAACTGACGCTCCTACACGGATAGCGTTAGCCGTGTAGAATTCGTTATGGCCATAGATCCCCAATCCCTCTACCAGCAAGCCCTGACCACTCAGGGCTATGTCGCCGACCCTGCACAGGCCCGCGCCGTCGAGGCGCTGCAAGCGTGCTTCCTGGCCGTCGAACAGGGCCGCTCCACCCAGGGCATCTACCTTTGGGGCCCGGTCGGTCGCGGCAAGACCTGGCTGATGGACCAGTTCCACCGCTGCCTGCGCCTGCCCAGCCTGCGCCAGCACTTCCACCACTTCATGGCCTGGGTCCATCAGCGCCTGTTCCAGCTGAACGGCACGGCCGACCCGCTGTTGGCCTTGGCCCGGGAACTGGCCGGACAGATCCGCGTGCTGTGCTTCGACGAACTGTTCGTCAACGACATCGGTGATGCGATCATCCTCGGCCGCCTGTTCCAGGTGCTGTTCGACCAGGGCGTGGTGATCGTCGCCACCTCCAACCAGCCACCCGAGCAGCTCTACCGCGACGGCTTCAACCGCGAGCGGTTCCTGCCGGCCATCGCCGCTATCCAGCGGCATATGCAGGTGCTGCCAGTGGCGGGCGAACAGGACCACCGCCTGCACCCTGGTGCAGCGCGGCAGCGCTATTGGGTGGCCGAAGTGGGGCAGACCAGCCAGTTGGCCGAGGTTTTCCGCCAGCTTAGCCCGGATGACGCCGGCACTGATCAGCCCTTGGTTATTGGCTCCAGGCACATTCAAGTCGTGCGGCGCAGCGAGCAGGCGATCTGGTGCCGTTTCGCCGACCTGTGTGAGCAACCGCTGGCAGCCATGGAGTTCATGGCCCTGTGCGATCGTTATCCCGCCGTCCTGGTGTCGGGCATTCCTGCGCTGGGTGGCGAGCAGCGGGCCGGGCGCATTGCCCGTGGCACTGAAGATGCTGCCGCACGGGTGGTGGCCGGTGATCGCGAGCTGCCGGCACTGTCGCCCAAGGACGACGCAGTGCGCCGCTTCATTGCCCTGGTCGACGAGTGCTACGACCGCCGGGTGGCGTTGTACCTGGAGGCGCAGGTACCGCTTGAAGCGTTGTATACGCAGGGGTATCTGGCGTTTCCCTACCAACGAACCCTCAGCCGCCTGCGGGAGATGCAACTGCAGCGGTTTGGCTGAATGGTGCAAGGGCCGCAAAGCGGCCCCACCGCACGGGTTCAGTGTTAGCCGGCGTGAAACCAGCCCAGGGTAATCATCGCCAGCACTGCATAGCGGCCAGCCTTGGCCAGGGTGACCAGCAGCAGAAAGCGCCAGAACGGTTCGCGCATGATCCCGGCGATCAGCGTCAGCGGGTCCCCGATCACTGGCATCCAGCTGAGCAACAGCGACCACTGGCCCCAGCGCTGGTAGCGCTCCTGCGCACGCGCCAGCTGGGCTGCGCTGAACGGGAACCAGCGCTTGTCGCGCAGGTGCTCGATGGCCCGGCCCAACAGCCAGTTCACCACCGAACCCAGCACGTTGCCCAAGGTGGCCACCAGTAGTAGGGTCGCCCAGGCCTCGGGCTGGCGCAGCAACAAGCCGACCAGCACGGCCTCCGATTGCAGCGGCAGCAGGGTGGCGGCGCCAAAGGCGCTGAGAAACAGCGCCCACAGGCTGAGCATCAGTAGGTGGCGACCACGGTGTCCTGCCCATCCTGGGTCATACCAATAACCTGGTAGGCGTCCTTGTGGTCACCCATTTCCATGCCTGGCGAACCCATGGGCATGCCCGGTACGGCCAGGCCCTTGAGGTCATTGCGTTTGGCCAGCAGGCGTACCTGCTCGGCCGGAACGTGGCCTTCGACGAACTTGCCGTCGATCACCCCCGTGTGGCACGACGCCAGGCGTGGCGCCACGCCCAGGCGTTGCTTCACCGCACTCATGTTCGGCTCGACGTGGTCATTGACGGTGAACCCGTTGTCACGCAGGTGGCTGATCCAGGCCTTGCAGCAGCCGCAGTTGGGGTCACGGTAGACATCGATGGTCTCGGCGGCCTGGGCCAGGCCGGTGATGGCCAGCAGCCCCAGGGTCAGCAGGTGTTTGCGCAGCATGGTAAAGCACTCCTTCCAGCATGGGTTCAGCAGCATAGCGTAAGCGGCTGGTCGCTGAGTTGCACGTTACACTACTGTCAGCTTGCTGCCTCGTCGGCACCGAGGTCGCGCATCAGCAGAGCATGCTCGAGCGCGACCTGCTCCGGAATGGGCAGGTACACCACATGGCCATCGCCCGGCGCCACCTCGATGGCCTGCTGCTGGCGGTTGCACAGGCGGTGCAGGTCGAAGTGGTAGTTGCCGCGCGGGGTCATCAGCTCCAGGTGGTCACCCACGGCGAAGCGGTTCTTCACCTTGACCTCGGCCAGGCCATCGACACGCACGCCGGTCAGCTCGCCAACGAACTGCTGGCGCTCCGAGACCGAATTACCGCGCTGGTAGTTCTGGTACTCATCGTGTACGTGACGGCGCAGGAACCCTTCGGTGTAGCCTCGTTGCGCAAGGGACTCCAGGTTGCCCATCAAGGTGCGGTCGAACGGCCGCCCGGCCACCGCGTCGTCGATGGCCTGGCGATACGACTGCACCGCGCGGGCACAGTAGAAATGCGACTTGGTGCGCCCTTCGATCTTCAGCGAATGCACGCCCATGGTGGCCAGGCGCTCGACGTGCTGGATGGCACGCAGGTCCTTGGCGTTCATGATGTAGGTGCCGTGTTCATCCTCGAAAGCGGGCATTTCAGTGCCGGGGCGGTTGCTTTCCTGCAGCAGGAACACCTGCTCGGTCGGGGCTCCCAGGCCAAGGGTGGGCTGCACTTCGCGTACGATGTCGCCGGTGGCGTTCTCGGTGGCCGGCGTGGCGTCGTACTTCCAGCGGCAGGCGTTGGTGCAGGTACCCTGATTGGCGTCACGCTTGTTGAGGTAGCCCGACAGCAGGCAACGGCCGGAGTAGGCCATGCACAGGGCGCCGTGGACGAACACCTCCAGCTCCATGCCCGGCACCTGCTGGCGGATTTCCTCGATTTCTTCGAGCGACAGCTCGCGTGACAGGATGACCCGGCTCAGGCCCAGTTGCTGCCAGAACTGCACGCTGGCCCAGTTGACCGTATTGGCCTGCACCGACAGGTGCACCGGCATCTGCGGGAAGTGCTGGCGCACCAGCATGATCAGGCCGGGGTCGGACATGATCAGTGCATCCGGCGCCATGTCGATCACGGGCGCCAGGTCTTTGAGGAAGGTCTTGAGCTTGGCGTTGTGCGGGGCAATGTTGACCACCACGTAAAAGCGCTTGCCCAACGCATGCGCCTCCTGGATGCCCAGCGCCAGGTTGGCATGGTCGAACTCATTGTTACGCACCCGCAAACTGTAGCGCGGCTGTCCTGCATAGACTGCGTCGGCACCGTAGGCAAAGGCATAGCGCATGGTCTTGAGGGTGCCGGCGGGGGCCAGCAGTTCGGGCTTGGCGGTCGGGTTCATGTGCGCACCGGGGCAAAAGGCGCGGATGCTATAGCCGGCGGGAAATACACGTATTGATTTACATCAAGGGAGTGGTGGCACTTTTACCCAAGCGGCGCGCACTAATATCCCAGAAGCCATTCGAGGACCTGCGATGAACGAAGCTGCGCTACAGAACAAAGCCCTGGCCGTACTTTTGGCGCTGGTGACCATCGCCTTTTTCTGGATATTGCTGCCTTACTACGGTGCGATCTTCTGGGCGGTGATACTGGGCATTCTGTTTGCCCCGCTGCAGCGGCACCTGCTGATCCGCTTTGGGCGCAGGCGCAACCTGGCCGCTGCCACCACGACGCTGGTGTGCCTGCTGGTGGCGATCCTGCCGGTGATCATCACCAGTGCATTGTTGGTGCAGGAGGGGGCCACGCTGTACCAGCGTATCGAAAGCGGGCAACTGGACATCGCCGGTTACGTCGAGCGTGGCAAGGACATGCTCCCGGCGTTTGCCCAGCATGGCCTGGACAACATAGGCATGGGCAACCTCGACGGGTTGCGCGAAAAAATCACCAAGTGGGCAACCCAGGGTAGCCAGGTATTGGCCAGCCAGGCGTTCAGCTTCGGTCAGGGTACATTCGAGTTCGTGATCAGTTTTGGCATCATGATGTACCTGCTGTTCTTCTTCCTGAGAGAAGGCGCCGAGGTGGCCCGCCGTGTGCGCCTGGCCGTGCCACTGCCCGAACACCAGAAGCGCCGTTTGCAGCTGAAATTCAACCGGGTGGTGCGGGCGACGGTGAAAGGCAACGTGCTGGTGGCCATTACCCAAGGGGCGCTGGGCGGCTTCATCTTCTGGGCGCTGGATATCCCCAGTGCGTTGGTGTGGGCGGTGCTGATGGCGTTTCTGTCGCTGCTGCCGGCAGTGGGCGCTGGCATCGTCTGGGCGCCGGTTGCAGCGTATTTCCTACTGACCGGGGCCATATTGCCGGGGGTGATTCTGAGCGCGTTCGGTGTGCTGGTGATCGGCCTGGTGGACAACCTGCTGCGGCCGATCCTGGTGGGCAAGGACACGCGTATGCCGGACTATCTGATCCTGGTGTC
This sequence comes from Pseudomonas sp. NBRC 111133, assembly GCF_001320605.1. Taxonomy (NCBI): domain Bacteria; kingdom Pseudomonadati; phylum Pseudomonadota; class Gammaproteobacteria; order Pseudomonadales; family Pseudomonadaceae; genus Pseudomonas; species Pseudomonas sp. NBRC 111133. The sequence continues at coordinate 56,157 of NZ_BCBJ01000096.1, forward strand.
GACGCTGGGTGGGCTGGCAGTGTTCGGGCTCAACGGCTTCGTAATCGGGCCATTGATTGCGGCGCTGTTCGTGTCCAGCTGGGCAATCTTTGCCTCGACCAAACCGCAAGTGCAGTTGCCGCAGTAGAACGTGCACGGGGGCTGCAAAGCAGCCCCACTGGCCGGATCAGAAAGATTGCGGCATTTCACCCTTGGCCAGGCGCCGGTTGATGTCGGCGATCACTTCGGGCAGCTCGTTGATGGTGTCGATCAGGTAGTGCGGGCGGGAGCCTGCAAACAGTGCGTGGATGCGCGTGCGCTCGCTTTCCAGCTTCTCGGCGCTCAGTGCCCGGTAGCCTTCCCAGGTCAGCCCCAGGGCATTGCCCGAGCACACCAGGGCCACGGTCCACATGCCGGCGCGTCGGCCTTCGAGAATGCCCGGCACGGTGTCGTCCACCTTCACGCAGGCCGCTACGTCGTCGATGCCAAGGGCAATCACATTGGCCAAGGCCTGGGCTGGCCATGGGCGACCGTTCGGGGTTTCATCGGTGGCTACCACATGGTCGGCCACGTAGCCATTCTGCGCGGCCAGCTCCACCACCTTGTCCATCACCACTTTCGGGTAACCCGAGCAGGAGCCGATCTTCAGGCCGTCCTGGCGCAGGCTGGTCAAGGTTTCCAGGGCGCCAGGGATCAATGCCGAGTGCACGGCGATTTTCTCGATCTGCAGCGGCATGAAGCGGTTGTAGATGGCGGTGACATCATCGTCGGTGGGGGTGCGGCCGAACACTTTGCGGTAGCGCTCGGCAATTTCCGGTACGTCGCACAGGGTGCGGATGTGGTCCCATTTGCCCATGCCCATCGGGCCTCGGGCTTCCTCGATGGTCACTTGCACGTCGAATTCGGCGAACGCCTCGACGAAGATCTGGGTCGGCGCGAAGGAGCCGAAGTCGACCACGGTGCCGGCCCAGTCGAGGATGGCGGCTTGCAGCTGGGTAGGGTTGTTGTAGTTCATGTGGCTAATTCCTGAAGTCGGGTGGGCAAAGGGGTCAGATGTCCAGCACTTCCATTTCCCGCAGCACTTGGGCCACGGCATTCACGGCGGCTTGCATGCCGTCGGCTCCGACCACGCCGATGCAACCGACACGGAAGGTTTCGACCTGGGTCAGCTTGCCTGGGTAAAGGATGAAACCCTTGGCCTTGACCCGCTCGTAGAAGTCTTTGAACTGGTAGCGGGCATCGTTGGGTGCATGGAACGTGACAATGATCGGCGCCTGGATCTCGGCCGGCAGGAAGCTGCGCAGGCCGATGGCAGCCATGCCGTCGAGCAGGGTCTTGCAGTTGTCGGCGTAGCGCTGGTGGCGCGCTGGCAGGCCGCCTTCCTCGTTGTATTGCTGCAGTGCTTCATGCAGGGCCGCGACCACGTGGGTGGGCGGTGTGAAGCGCCACTGACCGGTCTTGGCCATGTAGGCGTGCTGGTCGTGAAGGTCCATGGCCAGCGAGTGGGCATTGCCTTCGGCGGCGGCCAGGGCTGCTTTTTCGGCGAAGACGAAGCCCATGCCGGGTACGCCTTCCAGGCACTTGCCGGAGGCGGCGATGAGTGCTTCGAAGGGGATTTGGCGGGCGTCGATTGGCAAGGCGCCGAACGAGCTCATGGCATCGATGATCAGGCGTTTGCCGTGGCGTTTGATGACCTGGGCGATCTCGGGCAGCGGGTTGAGGATGCCTGTGCTGGTTTCGCAGTGAATCAATGCCACGTGGGTCACGGACGGGTCGGCAGCCAGCAGGCGGTCGACATCAGCGGCGGTAGTTGGCTGGTCTTCGGCGGTTTCGAAGGTGCTGTACGTGCGGCCCAGCACTTTGCAGATTTTTGCCAGACGCTGGCCGTAAGCGCCGTTGATCAGCACCAGAACCTTGCCATCGCGTGGCACCAGAGTGCCGATGGCCGCTTCCACGGCGAAGGTGCCGCTGCCTTGCAGGGGCACGCAGTGGTGGCTGGCGCTGCCGTCGATGATCGCCAGCAGCTGCTCGCACACGCTGGCCGTCAGTTGGTTGAAATCGCGGTCCCAGGAGCCCCAGTCCACCAGCATGGCTTGGCGGGTGCGGATTGATGTGGTCAGTGGACCTGGGGTCAGCAGAATCGGGGCGTTGCTCATTCCGTTATTCCTCACAAGCGGTGGGCTGAAACGACGGGGCCTAGGTTGCAATTCGCGCTGCTATCAATCAAATTGTTTGTTGTTATCTCAGCTATAAGTCAGGCCGATAAAAATGAACCTGTTCCAGCTCCGCGCCTTCGATGCCGTGGCCCGCGAGGGCAGCTTTACCCGTGCCGCCGAGCGGCTGTTCATCAGCCAGCCGGCCGTGACCGGGCACGTCAAGGCGCTGGAGGAGCACTACCAGATCACCTTGCTGCGGCGCACCGCACGGCGGGTGGAATTGACCGAAGAGGGCACCCGGCTGGCGGCCATCACCCGCGCCATGTTCGGCCTCGCCGAAGAAGCACAGGCCATGCTCGAAGCCAACCGGCAATTGCTGACCGGGCGGCTGGAGGTGGCGGCCGATGGCCCGCACCGGGTCATGCCCATGCTGGCGCAGCTGCGTGAGCGCTACCCCGGCATCACTGTCAACTTGCGGCTGGGCAATGCTCAGGAGACGCTGGCTGCGCTGTTGTCCGAGCATGCCGACGTGGCGGTGCTGACCGAGATCGAGCCGCGCAAGGGCCTGTACCTGCAGAACCTCTGCGAATCACGCCTGTGTGCCTTGTTGCCTGCGGGGCATGGCTGGGCCCACGGCGACGGCGATTTGCCCCTGGCCGAACTGCACCAGCAGATCATGGTGCTGCGCGAGCCCAGCTCCACCACGCGGCGCACCTTCGACAAAGCCTGCATCACGGCGGGCGTGCAGCCGCGTGTACTGCTGGAACTGGACAGCCGTGAGGCGGTGACCGAGGCGGTGGCTTCGGAGCTGGGTATTGGTGTTGTTTCTTCTACAGAAGTGGCCAATGATCCGCGGGTGGTGGCACGGCCATTGTCTGGCGAGGGCCTGGTCAACCAACACCTGATCGGTTGCCTGGAGCGCCGTCGCGAATTGCGCCTGATCCAGGCGTTCCTAGGCCTGGCAGTGGGGCTGTGATGGCTGTTTTCAGCAAGGCGGCCTAAGATGGCCGGCAACCCGCCGACAGGACCGTCGATGAGCGAAAAAGACACTATTTCCATGCAGCTGGTGCGTGAAGCGCTGTTGCAGACCTGCCCCGCCGCTGAGCCCGATAGCGCCTTGCTGGCCCGGGCGGGAATCGCCGTTGAACACTTGCAATTGCCAGAGGCGCGTGTCAGTGCAGAGTCCTATGCCCGGTTGTGGCGCCTGCTGGCACGCCGCTGCAACGACGAGTTCTTCGCCATGGACCCACGCGGCCTTCGCAGTGGCAGCCTGGCTTTCATGTGCCGTGCCAGCATGGGCCAACCGACCTTGGGCGCGGGGCTGGAAACCGCGCTGGCATTCCTTTCGCTGATGCTTCAGGACATGCAGCCCAGCCTGGTGCGCCAGGAAGGTCTGGCCGAGATTGTCATCAATGAGCCGCGTGACGAACCGCGCCGCGCGTTCACCTATTTCACGTTCTGGATGATCGTGCATGGGGTGGCGTGCTGGCTGGCTGGGCGGCGTATCCCGATCCTGAGCATTGACCTGCGTTGTGCCGAGCCACCCTTTTGTGACGACTATCGGGTGATGTTTTCGGAAAACCTGCATTTTGAGCGCCCGCACACACGCATGATCGTTGCCTCGGCGTGCCTTGACCTGCCGCTGAAGCGCAACGAGGAGGAACTGCAGCGATTTCTTGCCGAAGCGCCGGGCAATATCTTGGTCAAGTACCGTGATCCGGCCAGCCTCGGGCGACGCATACGTACCGACCTGCTGGGCCTGGCCCCTGAACATTGGCCAGATGCCGACAGCCTGGCACGGCAGCTGTGCCTGTCGCCTTCGACTCTACGCCGGCGCCTGGCCGAAGAGGGGCAGAACTACCAGGGGTTGAAGGACAGTGTACGCAGAGAGTTGGCGATCGCCTGGCTAAGCCGGGAAGACGTGGCCATGGGCGAGCTTGCCGAGCAGTTGGGGTTTGCCGACAACAGTTCGTTCTACAAGGCGTTTCGCAAATGGTTTGGCTGCAACCCTGGGCATTATCGGGCATTGATTCAGGCGCGCGGGGCAGGGCACTGAGGGACTAACGCTTCCGGCTGTAGCGCGGCAAGCGGTAAGGGCAAGGTGGCAGGTCGAATCATGCATGATATCGCCGAGCAGTTGCCCGCCTGGCTGAGGGGTGCCGGACCAAAACCACTGGCGTTGCTGCGGGCCTGCATGACGGCACATTTTTCTGGGCGCCGTACCTGGGTGCCAGGTATCCCGAGGCGTATGCGCGTATCTCCGACGATTTCGACACGCGGATGGATACCCTGGGTCAGGAAAAGGAAGCCCGGCAGTGGTGAGTATGTGCACCGCTGTGAGCAGCTTAAACGGGAAACGGAACAGGCGTTCGAGGCGCTTGCCTTGCAGCTTACCGAGCAGGAACTGAACCTGCCGTTGCAGGGGCAGCCGCACCAAGGCGTCTGAGCTGCCCGCACCCGTTCCCTCTGCATCCTGGTCAGGCAGTTGAGCAACATGGTTGGCTTCGTCCAATAGCTGGGGAACCAACCATGACCACCAACGCGACTGGCCACGATCAATTCATGGCTGCCAGATTACCTGAGTGGCTCAAACGTGCTTCAAAGGGCCAGATCAATGCCTTGCGTACCAGCCTGAACGCGCATCATGCCAGCCAGGCGCGCCTGCGTGGGCTCACCGTCGAGCTACTGCCGCTCCAGCCGTTTGCCGAGAAACACCTGCTGGCACTGCTGGATGCACCGTTGCCTGATGGGCAGGCGTTTGCCCAGCTCGAATGGCTGAGGGTTGCTCCGCGGTTCGGCACTCTGCCAGGCACATTGCAGCAGACGTACGCGTACAGCCAGACACGTGAAAACGGGTTGCTGCGGCTGATGCGCAACTTCGCTGCGAATACAAGCTATTACATAGGTACCGGGCTGGTTCTGCCCGGCAGCGATAAGCCCTTGAATGCATCGCTGGACGCATTGATTGCGGCTTGTCGCGATCTGGACGTTGGCCAGAAATATCAGGACGAGCTGGAAAGGATCTTTCATCCGGCTACTCAAGCGATGCTGGCTGCAGACAAACGTTCGGGGTTGAAACTGGCCACCGAAATTGCAGCTTTGCAGGGAAACATAAGCGCCGATGTACAGATCGCCTTGCGTGAGGTGGTGGACCACGGTAAGTCGCACCGACAGCAAGGGTTGACGGGCGACCCCATGCTGCTGAAGGCGCTAGGGCAACCTGTGGCCGATGGGTTGCTGATTCGCCTGCGTGACAAGGCAGGGAATGAACGGGGCATCGTCCTTTACCTGGCGAGTGATCCTCGGCAAGCGCTGCGTTTTTTCGATGATGCGCCATCCATGAACAGCAGGCTGGCATCGCTGTTGAAGGAGCCATCGTATAGGCAGTACTTCACGCAGCTGATCAGCATTGAGCACCGCGCCGCGTTTGTCAGCACCCTTGGCAAGCGCCTGAAGGATGCACTACCGGACCTGGCGCTTGAAGGCACGGCACCGGGCGGGGGGATTTTCACGGAACTGGCTACCCGGCAAGTGCAAAGGGTCAAGCATGATGCCCGCTTGTTGCTGGTACCAACCGCCGATGCTGATAGCCAGGCCATAAGCGCCAGACACGCGCAATGGAAGGCTGCGGGTCTGGACCTGATAAACCTCGCCGGATTGTTCATTCCCGTCGTGGGCGCCTTGTTGTTGGGTCAGTTGGTTGCCCAGACCTGCTCGGACGTGTTCGAAGGGATAAGGGACTGGTCGAGCGGGCACCAACATGAAGCGCTGGAGCATTTGCTAGGGGTGGCTGAGACCTTGGCGGCCACGGCTGCGACAGTGGCGGCGGTCAGTTTTGTGCGCAGTGCGTTTGTCGCGCGCCTTGAGCCGGTAAGCCTTGGGAATGGGCGCGGTCGGCTATGGCATTTCGATCCCGCGAATTATCGCTCCATGCCGGGCTCTATCGGTCTGCTGGAAGAGGGACGGTATGGTGAGGATGCACGTCGCTGGGTTCGTATCGACGGGCGCTATCACGAAGTGCATCAGCCGGTCCCTGGCGGCCCCTATCGCTTGCGTCATGCCGCGGGTGAGGGTGGCTACGGGCCGGTCGTGTTGCACAACGGTGAGCGTGGCTGGCGCCTAATGCGCGAGCAACCGCTTGGCTGGCAGGACCCTGCGCGCATGCTGGATGCGTTGTGGCCACAGCATCCCGCTGTCGATGCGCATCAGGCCGAGCAGATACTGCGGGTCGCTGATATGGATGAAGATGAGTTACGCGCGGTGCTGGTGGAGAACCGAGCGGCCCCCGTGAACCTCGGGCAAACCCTGCGCGCCTTCCAGGCACATGCGCGTATTCAGACATTTTTCGAGCGCGTTCGGCTGAAGGCATTGATGCCATCCGACAGTGAGCTGTTGACCTGGAGTGAAGGCCGACCAGATGTTGGGGTGGGGCTGGAGCCGTTACTGGCGCACGAGGCCGAGTTGCGCCCGCAACTGTTTGCCCACCTGACAGACCAGCCGCTTGTGCAAGGCCCCTTGAGCCTGTTGGTCAAGCGCGACTTCCCCGGCCTGCCTGCCGCCTACATAAACGAGCTTGTCGGCCAGGCAGGTGAGCTTGAGCACGAAATGGCGCGGGTCGAGCAGCGCTTGCCTTTGTCGTGCGCGAAGCACGCCCGTTCGCTCCTGCGCCTGGCGCGGTTGAACCGGGGGCTGGCCGGGTTGTATCTGAGTACAGCCTATAGTGACGTCACCGGCGAGCTGGCCCTTGCGTTGCTGGATTCCTTCGAGCTTGACCAGCTCGACATCGACTTGCGTGACAGCGCGCTGGATGGGCGGTCTGTCAAGCACCTCGGTAGCGGCGGGCAGAGCGAGGCGGAAAGGGTACTGGTTCGCCATGAAGGCAGGTTTCAGGTCTACAACGGGTTAGGTGAGCAACAAGCGGCTCCGCCCGGCGAGCCTGGCTGTATCTTCGAGGCACTCGTTGCCGCCCTCACGTCTGAACAGCGCGCGGCGATGCAGTTGACGGGCAGTGGTTTGGCCGGCCAACTGCGTATGCAGCTTCTGGAGCGGTTACCCGGTACCCATTGGGGTATTGCACGCATGCTCGGTTGGCCGGAGCAAGGTGCCTGGCTCAATCCGGGGCGCCGCCTGGAGGACGGGCGCGTGGGTTACACGCTCAGTGGCCGCGCTTCAGCTGCGCCCCGCGATGAGCGGGCAATCGCTCGTAACCAGCTGCGATCGCTTTATCCTGGCCTGGATGAGGCCGCGCTTGACGTGGAGCTGGCGCGTTTGCAGGAAAGCGCGCAGCCCGTGCTGGAGCGCCTCGTGGCGCTGCAGGATGACCATGATCAGCTGATGCAGCACCTGAACCGCTGGGTCAGTGCCGAGTTGGGGGAGGGGCGGCAAGCCGCACGCAGGTTGACGGCCGACAGCATATTGCGCGCCTGGCGATTGCAGGGCGAGCCTGTCTCGACCGGTCAAGCGCAAACACAGGAGCAGCGCCTGTCGCTGAGCGGTTTGCACTTGCGTACGCTGCCGGCACTGCCACCACAAATCGACTTCCATCGCATTACCCTGCTCAGCGTGAACGACACCTTGGTCACTGACATTCCGGTCGATTTCCTTCGTCCTTTCACTGCACTGACGCACCTGAATCTCAACAACAACGGTTTGATGCGCATGCCGACGGGGCTTGCGTACCTCCCAGGTATTCAAGCGCTCAGATTGGCGCGTAACCAGCTACGGCTTGACGCCCAGGCAATCGGTATTCTGCATGGGCTGCCAAACCTTACGCTTCTTGATCTGAGCTACAACCGGCTGGAAGCGCTGGACATGAGCTTCTATCAACTCTCCCGACTGAAAAACCTGAACCTGCGCCATTGCCGTCTCGGCGCCTGGCCGCGACGCCTGGAGCTGTGTGGCCTGCTTGAGTGTGCTGACCTGCGCGACAACCAATTGCGTGAGGTGCCGGCGCAAATCCAGCAGATGCCTCATGCGTTTCGGCGTTCCATTCTGATAGAGCGCAACCCCTTGTCGTCCATGCAGCTCCGTAGATTTTACGCGCTCGATGTGATTGAGGAGCATCGGCACTCGCCTGAGCCGTCATGGACATTTGACCTGGCCCGGACTCGCACGCTCTTGGCCGAGCATGACGATACGGCGGTTCGGGCGACGCGAGAGGCCCTGTGGCAGCGTTTGCTGGCGCAAGCGAATAGCAGTGGGTTCTTCAGGTTGTTGGCTCGCCTGGAAATGACGGCTGACTACACGGGCGCTGGCGACGGACGTGTTGCGCTGGTTGACGGAGTATGGGTGCTGCTGGGCGCGCTGGACAACGATCCCGTGCTCTGCCGGCGAATATTTGAACGGGCTGACGCGCCGCTGTCGTGTTCGGATGCTGTCGCCAGCCGGTTCAGTGAATTGAGGGTACAGGCCAGCCAGGCGCAGGCTGAGGCAAACGCGGTCAATCCTGAAAGCGGCAACCAGCTGCTGGAACTGGGCCGGCAACTGTTCCGGCTGGATCAGGTGGAAGGAATTGCCCGCCAGGATTACCGGCAGCGTCTGGCCGCCGGTGAGCCCGTTGATGAACTGGCATTGGGACTTGCCTACAGGATCCGCCTTCGCAGCCGTTTGCAGCTGCCTGGTCAGCCGTACGCCATGCGCTATCCCGACGCTGTCACGCTTGCACAGGCCCGGATAGAGGATGCATTTCGGCGGGTTAACCACGCGCAGACCCTCGAGAATTTGGCCGATAGCCTGAGTCAGCGCGCGTTCTGGAACCGTTACCTGCGCCAGCAGCATGGCCGCATGTTTGATGCCATCCGTGCAGACTACTCGCAGCGCCTGCTTCGGCTGCAGGCTCAGCGGCCTGCCTTGTCGGCGACGGCCCTTGAGCAGCAGCAAACGCGACTACGAGAGCAACAGGGCGTCGATATCGAGCGCCTGGTCGTGGCGCTCACCCAGTCCTACCTGCGTGCAGCCGAGCGCGGGCAAGGGTAACGAGTGGCGGCCAAACCGGTCATCCAGATTGACAACTTTGGCCATTGCCGCCGCGCTTGAGCGGCGCGAACATCGTTGGACCGATGGTTTAACTCCAAAAACAAGAAGCCAGGAGTCTGACGATGCGCGATTACGCCGAGGCCGCCCGTGCGTTCGACCATGCCAATGCTGTTACGGCGGCATTGCATGGCAACCTCGAAGCCCTCAATGCCTGTGTCGAATGTTGTGATCGGCATGCCGGAAACGGCAAGCTGGCGCTGATTTACGAAGACCGCGATGGCAACAGCGCGCGCTACAGCTTCGATCAGCTCAAGGCGCAGGCAGCCCGCTTTGCCAATGTGCTCAAGGCGCAGGGGGTGGGGGCCGGAGACCGGGTGGCCGGGTTGATGCCGCGCACGCCCGAACTGCTGGTCACCATTCTCGCCACTTGGCGCCTGGGGGCGGTTTACCAGCCCTTGTTCACGGCGTTCGGCCCCAAGGCTATCGAGCACCGGCTTGAGCAATCCCATGCCCGAGTGGTCGTCACCGACAGCCAGAACCGCGCCAAGCTGGACGATGTGCAGGCCTGTCCGACCATCATCACCGTCAGGGCCCGCAGCGGTGAGCTGGACTTCCAGCAATGCCTGGAGCGCGCAGCGGATGCCTGCGAGCCGGTGATGCGCTCGGGCAACGATCCGTTCCTGCTGATGTTCACCTCCGGAACCACCGGCCCGGCGAAACCATTGGAAGTGCCACTGCGGGCGATTGTCGCGTTCCAGGGCTACATGCGCGATGCCATCGAACTGCGTCCAGAGGACAACTTCTGGAACCTGGCCGACCCGGGTTGGGCGTATGGCCTGTACTACGCCGTTACCGGCCCGTTGTCACTGGGGCACGCCACCACCTTCTACGATGGCCCGTTCAGTGTTGAAAGCTGTGCCCGGGTGATCGACAAGCTGGGCATCACCAACCTGGCCGGCTCTCCCACCGCGTACCGTTTGCTGATTGCGGCGGGCAATGAATTCTCGGCGCCGATCAAGGGCCGCCTGCGGGTGGTCAGCAGTGCTGGCGAACCGCTTAACCCGGAGGTGATCCGCTGGTTCTCCGACGAACTGGGCGTGACCATTCACGATCACTACGGCCAGACCGAGTTGGGCATGGTGCTGTGCAACCACCATGGTTTGAAGCACCCGGTGCACCTGGGCTCGGCCGGCTTTGCCATCCCTGGCCACCGCATTGTGGTGGTGGACGAGCAGGGTAACGAACTGCCGGCCGGCCAGCCGGGCATCCTTGCTGTCGACCGTGAGCAATCGCCGTTGTGCTGGTTCGGTGGCTACCACGGGTTGCCGACCAAGTCCTTCATTGGCAAGTACTACCTCAGCGGTGACACCGTCGAGCTGAACCAGGACGGCAGCATCAGCTTCGTTGGCCGCAGCGATGATGTGATCACCACCTCCGGTTACCGGGTTGGCCCGTTCGATGTGGAAAGCGCGCTGATCGAGCACCCGGCGGTGATCGAGGCGGCGGTGATCGGCAAGCCCGACCCGGAGCGTACCGAGCTGATCAAAGCGTTCGTGGTATTGGCCAGTGGCTACAACGGCAGTGCCGAGCTGGAAGAAACCTTGCGTCAGCACGTACGCCAGCGGCTGTACGCGCATGCCTACCCCCGAGAAATCGAATTCGTCAGCGAGCTGCCCAAAACCCCGAGCGGCAAGCTGCAACGCTTCATCCTGCGTAACCAGGAAGTCGCCAAACAAAACGCGCAACAGGCCACCCCTGCCAGCGCCTGAAAGGAAACCGATCATGCAGATAGCCAACAAACACTTCATCGTCAGCGGCGCCGCCTCCGGGCTGGGTGCCGCGACTGCGCAGATGCTGGTCGAGGCCGGCGCCAAGGTCATGCTGGTCGACCTCAATGCCCAGGCTGTCGAGGCCAAGGCCCGGGAGCTGGGTGACAACGCCCGTTTCGCCGTGGCTGACATCAGTGACGAGCAGGCGGCCCAAGCGGCTGTCGATGCGGCTGTCAGCAGCTTTGGCAGCCTGCATGGGCTGGTTAACTGCGCTGGCATCGTCGGTGCGCAGAAGGTGCTGGGCAAGCAGGGGCCTCATGGCCTGGCCAGCTTCGCCAAGGTCATCAACGTCAACCTGGTCGGCAGTTTCAACCTGCTGCGACTGGCTGCGGCGGCTATGGCCGAAGGGTCTGCCGATGAGGGTGGGGAGCGTGGCGTGATCATCAACACGGCGTCGATTGCCGCCTATGACGGGCAGATTGGCCAGGCTGCCTACGCGGCATCCAAGGGCGCCATCGCCAGCCTGACCTTGCCGGCCGCCCGTGAACTGGCGCGCTTTGGCATCCGCGTGATGACCATTGCCCCAGGCATTTTCGAAACACCGATGATGGCCGGCATGACCGAAGAGGTGCGTGCTTCGCTGGCGGCCGGTGTGCCATTCCCGCCACGCCTGGGCCGCCCACAGGAATACGCTGCACTGGCCCGTCACATCATCGAGAACAGCATGCTCAACGGCGAGGTGATCCGCCTCGACGGCGCACTGCGCATGGCAGCCAAGTAAGGAGAGCGAACATGACCCTCGCCAATGACCCAATCGTAATCGTCAGCGCCGTGCGCACGCCCATGGGCGGCCTGCAGGGCGACCTTAAAAGCCTGACCGCGCCACAACTGGGCAGTGCGGCCATTCGCGGCGCCGTGGAGCGCGCCGGCATCGACGCTGCCAGCGTCGAGCAGGTGCTGTTCGGCTGCGTGCTGCCTGCCGGCCAGGGCCAGGCACCGGCGCGTCAGGCGGCGCTGGGCGCCGGGCTGGACAAGCACACCACCTGCACCACCCTGAACAAGATGTGTGGCTCGGGCATGCAAGCCGCGATCATGGCCCATGACTTGCTGCTGGCCGGTACCGCAGACGTGGTGGTAGCGGGTGGCATGGAGAGCATGACCAACGCCCCCTATCTGCTGGACAAAGCCCGTGGCGGATACCGCATGGGCCACGGCAAGATCATCGACCACATGTTCATGGACGGCCTGGAAGACGCCTACGACAAAGGCCGCCTGATGGGCACCTTCGCCGAGGACTGCGCCCAAGCCAATGCCTTCAGCCGCGAAGCCCAGGACCGGTTCGCCATCGCCTCGCTGACCCGTGCCCAGGACGCGATCAAGAGCGGCCGCTTTGCCGCCGAGATCGTGCCGGTGGAAGTCACCGAGGGTAAGGAAAAACGCGTCATCAAGGATGACGAGCAGCCGCCCAAGGCGCGCCTGGACAAGATCCCGCAGCTCAAGCCTGCCTTCCGCGAAGGCGGCACGGTGACGGCAGCCAACGCCAGCTCGATTTCCGATGGTGCTGCCGCGCTGGTGCTGATGCGCCGCTCCGAAGCCGAGAAACGTGGCCTCAAGCCGCTGGCGGTGATCCATGGCCACGCCGCATTCGCCGACACCCCGGCGCTGTTCCCGACCGCGCCGATCGGGGCCATCGACAAACTGATGAAACGCACCGGCTGGAACCTGGCCGAGGTCGACCTGTTCGAAATCAACGAGGCCTTCGCGGTGGTCACCCTGGCGGCCATGAAGCACCTCGACCTGCCCCACGACAAGGTCAACATTCACGGCGGCGCCTGCGCCCTGGGTCACCCGATCGGTGCTTCTGGCGCGCGCATTCTGGTCACCCTGCTGTCAGCCCTGCGCCAGAACAACCTGCGTCGGGGTGTAGCGGCCATCTGCATTGGCGGCGGCGAAGCGACGGCCATGGCTGTCGAATGCCTGTACTGAGGTGAACCATGCTGGTAACTGACGAGCAACAACAGATCGCCGACGCCGTGCGCGCTTTCGCCCAGGAGCGCCTGAAACCGTTTGCCGAACAATGGGACAAGGAACACCGCTTTCCGAAAGAGGCCATCGACGAGATGGCCGAGCTTGGCCTGTTCGGCATGCTGGTGCCGGAGCAGTGGGGTGGCAGCGATACCGGTTATGTGGCCTATGCCATGGCCCTGGAAGAGATCGCTGCCGGTGATGGCGCCTGCTCGACCATCATGAGCGTGCACAATTCGGTAGGTTGCGTGCCGATTCTGCGTTTTGGCAGCGAGCAGCAAAAAGAGCAGTTTCTCACCCCCCTGGCCACGGGCGCGATGCTCGGTGCCTTCGCCCTGACCGAACCGCAGGCAGGCTCTGATGCCAGCAGCCTGAAAGCCCGTGCAAAGCTTGATGGCGACCACTACGTGCTCAACGGCAGCAAGCAGTTCATCACCTCTGGGCAAAACGCCGGGGTAGTGATCGTGTTTGCCGTGACCGACCCGGACGCCGGCAAGCGTGGCATTAGCGCCTTCATCGTGCCGACCGATTCGCCGGGCTACCAGGTGGCACGGGTCGAGGACAAACTCGGCCAGCATGCCTCCGACACGTGCCAGATCGTTTTCGACAATGTGCGTGTGCCCGTGGCCAACCGCCTGGGCGCGGAGGGCGAAGGCTACAAGATCGCCCTGGCCAACCTTGAGGGTGGTCGCATCGGTATTGCTTCGCAGGCTGTGGGTATGGCCCGCGCCGCATTCGAAGTGGCCCGCGACTATGCCAACGAACGGCAAAGCTTCGGCAAGGCGCTGATCGAGCATCAGGCCGTGGCGTTCCGCCTGGCCGACATGGCCACGAAAATTGCCGTAGCCAGGCAGATGGTGCTGCACGCTGCCGCACTGCGTGATGCCGGGCGCCCAGCGCTGGTGGAAGCGTCGATGGCCAAGCTGTTTGCCTCGGAAATGGCCGAAAAGGTCTGTTCGGATGCCTTGCAGACCCTGGGCGGTTATGGCTATCTGAGTGACTTCCCGCTGGAGCGGATTTACCGAGACGTTCGGGTTTGCCAGATCTACGAAGGCACCAGCGACATTCAGCGCATGGTTATTGCGCGCAATCTTTGAAGGAGCAGACTGCATGGCATTCGAAACCATCCTGTTGGACATCCACGGCAAGGTCGGCCTGATCACCCTCAACCGCCCGCAGGCGCTCAATGCGCTGAACGCGCAGATTGTCGGTGAAATCAACCAGGCCCTGGACCAGCTGGAGCGTGACCCGAATATCGGCTGCGTGGTGCTGACAGGTTCGGCCAAGGCCTTTGCCGCTGGCGCCGACATCAAGGAAATGGCCGGGCTGCAATACCCGCAGATCTACGTTGACGACCTGTTCAGCGATGCCGACCGCATTGCCAACCGCCGCAAGCCGATCATTGCTGCGGTGTCTGGCTTTGCCCTGGGCGGTGGCTGCGAGCTGGCGATGATGTGTGATTTTATCCTGGCCGCCGACAATGCCAGGTTCGGCCAGCCGGAAATCAACCTCGGCGTGTTGCCGGGCATGGGCGGTACCCAACGCCTGACCCGTGCGGTGGGCAAGGCCAAGGCCATGGAACTGTGCCTGACTGGCCGCCTGATGGGTGCCGAAGAGGCCGAGCGTGCTGGCCTGGTGGCGCGGATTGTGCCGCAGGCTGAGCTGGTGGAAGAGGCGCTGAAGGTGGCAGCGACCATTGCCAGCAAATCGATCCCGGTGAGCATGATGGTCAAGGAAAGCGTCAACCGGGCGTTCGAAGTTACCCTTAGCGAGGGTGTGCGCTTTGAGCGTCGAGTGTTCCATGCGGCGTTCTCCACTGAAGACCAGAAAGAAGGCATGGCCGCGTTCATCGCCAAGCGCGAGGCGCAGTTCAAGGACCGTTAATACTGGCAGGGGATTTTAGCCGGGCCTCCAGGTGCATGCCTGGAGAAGCCCGGCGCCAGGCCAGCACGGCCTTTCCCAACGCTACCTCCCTGGCACCGACCAGCGGATTGTAAGCACCTGAGGCAAATTCAGCCCCATTTGCAGTTGCTCCACGCGACGTGGCGCCTTAGACTGCCGCCCCCTGTAAAAGAGTGCCGGTTGGCGCTTGAAGAATTCCGCTGCCGATGCCAAGGCGTCGGCGGCACATGAATCGCCCAAATGCACATTTTTTCATAGAGAAATCGATGACCAAGGAACAGTTGCTGGCCATGTCGGCCGATGACTACATGAACGCCGACCAGCTGGCCTTCTTCACTGAGCTGCTGCAGGCGATGAAAGTCGAAACCCATGAGCGCATCGAGCTCAGCCGCACCACCATCGAAGGCCTGGACACTCCGTCGGACCCTGCCGACGTGGCTTCGGTCGAAGAAGAGCGTAGCTGGCTGGTCAATGCCATCGACCGCGACCAGCGCCTGCTGCCACAGCTGGAAATGGCCCTGGACCGTATTGCCGACGAAAGCTTCGGCTGGTGCGATGACAGCGGTGAGCCGATTGGCCTGAAGCGACTGCTGATCAGCCCGACCACCAAGTATTGCATCGAAGCCCAGGAGCGCCACGAGCAGCTCGACCGCCACCAGCGCCAGGTATAACCCCGCGCGCGGTGCCAAGCCCCACGGAGCAATCCCTGGGGCTTTTTGCGTTTCTCGTTGGCGCCGTTTTTGTTGCCCCGTGCGTAACACTGCTGTACCGGCATGCGCTGTTTCCTCGCCACGAGCAGGCGTATCATGGCTATATCGTTAGGTTGCTAATTAACTTCCGGAGGGAATGATGAATAGCCGAGTCGATGTAGCCGTGATGATTGGTTCGGGGGTGCCGGCCACCCTGCAAGCGCTGGGCAAACGCATCTGCTGGGTGGTGCTGGTCAATGGCGAACGCCGTGGTACTGCATTTGCCACCCGTGAAGAGGCGTTGGAATGTCAGGCCGCCTGGCAGCAACAACTGAAGAAAGGGCTGGCTGCCTGAAAATGTTTATTGCCTCTCGACGGGTTTCGGTGTTTTCGGGCATATTTGTCCTACAGTAATGCGCATCGGGATGGCAAGCCTTGTGTTCTCGCAGGCCCGCTTCCTTGGTTGCGCTTTCTGGCGAGTGATCTCAGGCATCACGCTTCCCACGCCGGGAATGAGCCAAACGCCTTCGGTTGAGGGCGAATCTGGCAAACCAGAGTAAAGATTCCTGCACGCTGCATCGCCAGCGGGCACAGACATTTCGTATATCGCTTTATTACTCTTTTCGCCTATCGATAAGAAATGGCCGTGCCTCCCCGAGCTTGGGTGAGGGCGGGTTGTAACCGGTTGAGGATTACTTCATTGGCAGTCAGCACTCTTGATACCCATGCATTGTTCGCCCTGGGCGACTTGCGCGGTAAATTGGCCCAACTGTTCCAGGGCCGCTTCATCTATGTCACCGAACAGAATCCAGAAGGCCTTTATATGGCCGAAATCGACACCGAAAGTGCACTGGTGGTCGATGACAAGCAACGTCTGGAGCTAAAAGTAGGCGACCACTTCCGCGCTGCTGTATTGCCCAGCCGTGAGGGTGGCAAGCTGGAAATGCGCTTTCGCGAAATCAAGTTGAATGTGTATGGCGTGGGCGATTACGCCTTCGTTTCGGTGCCGGAAGGCGAGGGCATCGTGTTTCGTGAGGGCCAGGGCGTGATGCTGGTGTTCGCCGCACAGCAGCAAGTGCAGGAAGGCCTGGGCAAGTTGCTCAAGGCGGTGACCGGCAAGGTTGCCAAATGGCGCAAGGGTGAACTGACCACCTTCAAGGCCAGTGAGTGACCGGCGCTGACGGTGCACCTGCCTCGCGGGCTGAATTTCATCGGCAGCATCAGGCGGATGCCGTGGCCGAGGCCGAACGTTTGCTGGCCAGGCGCGAGGAACTGCAAAGCACCTGGTTGAGCTGGGTGGCGGGTGAGCTCTACCGGCTCGGCCCACCGCCTTATGTCGCCATGGTCCGGCGGGAGCTGCAGCGCCTCAGCCAAACGTGAGACGCAACCTTCAGTTACCGCAGTCGCGACCGCTGCTGACCTCTTCGGGCACTGGCTCTTTTGACATGCGCTTACGGAACAGCGCCGCCCGTGCCAGCAAGAGCGTGGTGACCGGCACGGTGATCGACAGCAGGATCGGAATCAGCCAGGCGTGCAGCACAGGCGCGTCCTTGAGCCAGGAAAAGTAGATGATCGAGGCCAGCGCCACGCACCAGGCGCCAATGGTCGAGGCCAGTGCCGGTGGGTGCATCCGCTGGAAGTAGTCTTTCAGGCGTACCAGGCCTATGGCACCCACCAGGGCGAACAGGCTGCCGGTCAGCAGTAGCACGGCAGTGACCACCTCCAGCCAGAAGGGCAGTACCAAGGTTTCGGTCATTCGATCACCTCTCCGCGCAGCAGGAACTTGGCCAAGGCAAACGAGCCGACGAAGCCGAACAGCGCAATCAGCAGGGCACCTTCGAAGTAGGTGTCACTGGCGTAACGGATCCCCAGCACCAGCATGGTCAGCATGGCCAGGATATACAGGTAGTCCAGCGCCAGCACCCGGTCCTGGGCGGACGGGCCACGGAACAGCCGGATCAGCGCCAGGCCCATGGCCAGGGCGAAGATGAACAGGCTGGCGAGGACAGCATTGGCGAGCAGGCCTGTCATTGGAAGATCTCCATCAGCGGGCGTTCGTAGGTGTCCTTGAAGTGCTCGATGAAGGCCGCTTCATCGTCCAGGTTGAACACATGCAGCAGCAAGACACTGCGGTCCAGCGCCAGCTCGGACCAGACGGTGCCGGGCACCACCGTGGTGATCATCGAAAGTGCCGCCAGGCCGTGCGGGTCGCGCAATGCCAGCGGTATGTGCACGAACGCCGAGCGTGGCGGCTGCTTGCCGGCACGCAGTACGCCGCGAGCCACCAGCAGGTTGGAGACGATCACATCAATGCCGACCCGGCCGATCAGCCGGGCAATGACCAGCGGCCGACGTACGTGGGCATGCTGCGGACGCAGCGGTGCCATCAGCAGCGGTGCCAGCACACCCAGTGCGGCACCCAGCAGCAGGTTGCCGGGGCTGACCGAGAGGTTCAGCAACAGCCAGAGGCCGAACAGCGAAACCGATAGCAGCGGGGCGGGGAACAGTCGGCTCATGGCTGCACCTGTACGTCGAGCGAGGTGGGGCCAGGAATCGGCCGGGCGGCCATCACGGCTTCGATGTAGGCGTCCGGTGCCTGCAGGCTGGCGGCGGTGTCCTGGGTGTAGCGCAGCAAAGGCTCGGCCTTGAGGCTGAGGACCATGCACAGGCCGAGCAGGATGACGATGGGCAGGCACTCATAGCGGCGCAGCACGGGTGACGGGCGCTCTTCGGGCTTCCAGAAGCGCTGTATGCCCACGCGGCCAAAGGCGATCAGCGACGCCATGCCGGACAGAATCAGCAGTGCCACCAGGCCCCAGCCTGCCGGGCTCAACGGCTGTTCGGCCGGCACACCCAGGCCCTGCGGGTTGAACAGCGCGCTGATCAGGTTGAGCTTGCCGACAAAGCCCGACAGTGGCGGCATACCGATGATGAGCAGCGCGCAGGCGATGAAGCTCAGGCCCAGGAAGGCCATGGTCCACGGGATGATCTGGCCGATCACC
Source organism: Pseudomonas sp. NBRC 111133 (assembly GCF_001320605.1). Taxonomy (NCBI): domain Bacteria; kingdom Pseudomonadati; phylum Pseudomonadota; class Gammaproteobacteria; order Pseudomonadales; family Pseudomonadaceae; genus Pseudomonas; species Pseudomonas sp. NBRC 111133. The sequence goes on from NZ_BCBJ01000096.1 coordinate 74,654, forward strand.
GCCTTTTGCTCGTCGTCGAGGTTGATACCCTTGGGCGGGTGCAGCGACTCCAGCGGGGGCGGCATCATGTCTTCTTCTTCGTCCAGGGGCGCCTCATTGGCCGAGCGTGAGCGTTCGACCAGTTCGGCGAGCAGGAACAGCGCGCACAGGGCCAGGGTGGAGTTGACCAGATAGAACAACGCCGCGCCGGTCAGCGGCGCCTGGGCAAAGCCAACCGCGCCGAGCAGGGTGCCAGCCGAGACCAGGATACTGAGGGCCGCCATGCGCTCCAGGCGCTGTGCAGCCAGGATCGATACCGCAGCCACCGCCAGGGTGGCCAGGCCGCCGTATACCAGCCATTCGCCGCCGAAATGCGCCGAGGCCCCGGCCTGCCCGGAGAACAACAGTGTCCACAGGCGGAGCAAGGCATACAGGCCGACCTTGGTCATGATGGCGAACAGCGCAGCCACGGGTGCGCTGGCCGAAGCGTAGGCGGGCACCAGCCAGAAGTTCAGCGGCCAGATACCGGCCTTGACCAGGAACGCCATCGCCAGGATCGCCGCACCGGCGTGCAGCAGGCCACGGTCGGCCTCTGGTACCAGGGGAATCTTCAGGGCCAGGTCGGCCATGTTCAGGGTGCCAGTCACGCCATACAGCATGGCGGCGCCGATCAGGAACAGCGACGAGGCGAACAGGTTGATGGCGATGTAGTGCAGGCCGGCCCGCACCCGGGCGCGGCCCGAGCCATGCAGCAGCAGGCCATAGGACGCGGCCAGCAGCACCTCGAAGAACACGAACAGGTTGAACAGGTCGGCCGTGAGGAAGGCGCCGTAGAGGCCCATCAGCTGGATCTGGAACAGCGCATGGAAGCTTGCCCCGGCACCGTCCCACCGGGCGCGGGCGAACAGTAGCGCACTGAAGCCGATAACCCCGGTCAGGGTCAGCAGCAGGGCCGACAAGTGGTCCACGACAAGCACGATGCCGAACGGTGCCGGCCAGTTGCCCGGCAGGTAAACGCCGATCGACGCTGCATGCCCCTGGGTGCGCACCCACAGCAGCAGGCTGACGGCGATTGCCAGGCCGGCGAAGGTTGACAGCAGGTTTAGGCGGGCCTTGATCTGCCGGTGCTTTTCACCCAGCAACAACATGACTGCGGCAGTGACCAGCGGCAGCAGGATAGGTGCAACGATCAGTTGACTCATTCCATTCATTCGTCACGCTCCCGGCCATCCACGTGGTCGGTACCGGTCAGGCCGCGTGAGGCCAGCAACACCACCAGAAACAGTGCGGTCATGGCAAAGCTGATGACGATGGCGGTAAGCACCAGCGCCTGCGGCAGCGGGTCGGTGTAGTGCAGCAGGTCCTGTGTGACGCCGTCCTTGATGATTGGCTCTTTGCCGATGAAGAGGCTGCCCATGCTGAAAATGAACAGGTTGACCCCGTACGACAGCAGGCACAGGCCCATGATGACCTGGTAGGTACGGGGGCGCAGGATCAGCCACACCCCCGAGGCGGCGAGCACGCCGATGGCGACTGCAATCACTTCTTCCATCAGGCGGCTCCTGCTTGGCTGGTTTTCGCCGGGTTGCCCGGGCGGTAAGCGCGCACCGACTGGTGCGCCAGGGCCGTGAGGATCAGCAAGGTCGAGCCGACCACCACGGTGTATACGCCGACATCGAAGAACAGCGCGCTGGCCACATGCACATCACCCAGCAGTGGCAGGTGCAGGTGGGCAGTATGGGTAGTGAGGAACGGATAACCCAGCAGTATGGCGCCGACCCCGGTCAGGGTCGCGCACAGCAGTCCGGTGCCCATCCAGCGCAGCGGGCGCAGGCTCATCTGCGCTTCGACCCACTGGGTACCGGCCACCATGTACTGCAGGATGAACGCCACCGACATCACCAGGCCGGCGACAAAGCCGCCGCCCGGCTGGTTGTGACCCCGCATGAACAGGTACATCGAGACCAGTAGCGCGACGGGCAGCAGCAGGCGCACCAGCACGGCAGGCACCATCATGAAGCCCAGGGCGGTGTCGGTGGCATGCCGTGGGTTGATCAGGTCGGTGACCACGTCGGGTGCCAGCTGGCGCTGCTGCGCCGGCAGTTGCATGCTCTCTTTGGGTGGGCGGAAGCGGCGCAGCAGGGCGAACACGGTCAGCGCCACGGCCACCAGCACGGTGATTTCACCGAGGGTGTCGAAGCCGCGGAAGTCCACCAGCATCACGTTGACCACGTTGGTGCCGCCGCCTTGGGGCAGCGCACGGCTTAGGTAGAACGACGAGATGTCGTTGGGCGTTGGCCGGGTCAGCATGGCGTAGGACAGCACGGCCATGCCGCCACCCACCAGCACGGCCAGCAGCAGGTCGCGCAGGCGGCGCATGCGCGCGCGCTCCAGGCTACCCGGCAGTGGCGATACGCCTTCGATACGCCGTGGCAGCCAGCGCAGGCCCAGCAGGATCAGCACAGTCGTGACCACTTCCACCACCAGCTGGGTCAGGGCCAGGTCAGGCGCGGAGAACCAGACAAAGGTGATGCAGGTCATCAGGCCGCAGACACTGACCATGATCAGTGCCGCCAGGCGGTGGTACTTGGCCTGGTAGGCGGCGCCGATGGCGCAGGCAATGGCGATCAGCCACAGTGCAACGAACACGCCCGAGCCCGGAATTTTCGGCCGGTCGCCCCAGCTCAGCCCGCTGTAGAGCATGGGCGTGAGGCCTGCGAGAAAGGCGGCGACCACCAGCATGAACAGCTGCGATTGCAGGCGGCGAGAGGTGAACAGGCGCTCGACGCGACGCGCCAGCACCATCAGGTGAACCTGCCCGTGCTCGAACAGGCGCTTGCCGTTGAAGCGCTCGATCACCGGCGGGTAGGGGAAGCGGCCCAGGCGCAGCTGCTTGCGCAGCAACAGGTACAGCACGATACCGCCGCTCATGGCTACCAGGCTCATGATCAGCGGTGCGTTCCAGCCATGCCAGATCGCCAGGCTGTACTCCGGCAGGGTGCCGCCTACCACCGGTAGCGCCGCAGCGGCCAGCAGTGGGCCGACCGACTGGGCAGGGAAGATCCCCACCACCAGGCAGGTGAGCACCAGCAGTTCGACCGGCGCACGCATCCAGCGTGGCGGCTCGTGCGGGGTGTGGGGCAGGTCCTGGGCGGTCGGCCCGAAGAACACATCGACGGTAAAGCGCAGGGCATACGCCACGCTGAAGGTGCCAGCCAGGGTGGCGATCACGGGCAGGGTGGCTTCGACCCACGCGGTGGAACTGATGAATACGGTTTCGGCGAAGAACATTTCCTTGGACAGGAAGCCGTTCATCAGCGGCACGCCAGCCATCGAGGCGCTGGCCACCATGGCCAGGGTCGCGGTGTAGGGCACCAGGCGGATCAGGCCGCTGAGGCGGCGGATGTCGCGTGTACCGCTTTCGTGGTCGATGATGCCGGCGGCCATGAATAGCGAGGCCTTGAACGTGGCATGGTTGAGAATGTGGAACACCGCTGCAACGGCAGCCAGTGGGCTGTTCAGGCCCAGCAGCAGGGTAATCAGGCCCAGGTGGCTGATGGTCGAATAGGCCAGCAGGCCCTTGAGGTCGTTCTGGAACATGGCGGCGAACGCGCCGAGCAGCAGGGTGAGGGCACCGGCACCGCCGACGATCCAGAACCATTCTTCGCTGCCGGAAAGCACCGGCCACAGCCGCGCCAGCAGGAACACCCCGGCCTTGACCATGGTGGCAGAGTGCAAATAGGCCGATACCGGCGTGGGCGCTGCCATGGCGTGGGGCAGCCAGAACTGGAAGGGGAACTGTGCACTCTTGCTCAGGGCGCCGATGAGAACAAGGGGCAGCAGCACCGGGTACAGCGCATGCTGGCGGATGGTATCGCCGGCAGCCAGGACCTTGTCCAGGTCGTAGCTGCCGACCACATGGCCGAGCAGCAGGGCCCCGACCAGCAGGCACAAGCCGCCTGCACCGGTCACCATCAGCGCCATGTAGGCACCACGACGGGCGTCGGCGCGGTGGTGCCAGTAGCCAATCAGCAGGAAGGAGAACAGGCTGGTGAGCTCCCAGAAGAACACCAGCTGAATCAGGTTGCCGGAGATCACCAGGCCAAGCATGGCGCCCATGAAGGCCAGGAAGAAGGCGAAGAAGCGCGGTACCGGGTCTTGCGGTGACATGTAGTAGCGCGCGTACAGCGACACCAGCGTGCCGATGCCCAGTACCAGCAGCGAGAACAGCCAGGCGAAGCCGTCCATGCGCAGTACCAGGTTGAGCCCCAGGCTGGGCAGCCACAGGAACTCTTCGCGAATCACACCGCCATGGGCAACCTGGGGGTACAGCAGTGCTACCTGGACGGTACCGACCAGGGCTACGAGCCCGGCAAGAATGGACTCGGCGTTACGTGCGTTGTGCGGCAGCACGGCTGCCAGGCAACTGCCCACGAACGGCAGAAGCAATAGCACTATCAATGACATAGCGGCCTATTCTGGAGAAGTTTGCAAAGATCATACGTGCCGAGGGGGTGATCACCAACACGCAAGCTGTCGCAGAATCCTACAAACAGGCTGTGACAAGCTGTTTTTTTATAACATTTGTTTACAAAGCATAGCTGCTGTTAGCGACTTCACAGCTCCGCCTGGCGTTCGCCTTCATTCTGTACATCGCGTGCCTCGGTGGCGCGTGCTCGACGTACTTTGAGCTCGCTCACCACCACCGCGATCACGATCAGCAGGCCACCGAGCAGTGCCACGCCCGGCAGGCGTTCGCCCGCCAGGCGCCCGACGATTCCGGCCCACACTGGCTCACCGGCGTAGATGAGCGTGGCCCGGGTGGGGGAAACCGACTTTTGTGCCCAGTTCATCGCCACCTGGATGACTGCGCTCATGGCGCCCAGGCCTACGGCGCTGCCCAGCAGCAGCCAGGAGAAGTCGGGGATACGCTCCTGGGTGGGCACGATCATCAGAAATGCCAGCAACGACGCGGTCGCCAGTTGCACCACGGTAACCCGGCGCACGTCGACCTGGCCGGCGTAGCGGCTGATCAGGATGATTTCGCCGGCGATGGCCACTGCGCTGACCAAGGTGACCACCTCGCCCTCGCTGAAATGCAGGCTGCCGCCTTCCGGCCCGGCCAGCAGCATCAGGCCGATGAACGCCAGGCAAATGCCGATGCTGGGCATCAGGCCTGGCCGTCGGCCCAGTACCAGCCACTGCAGCAGTGGCACGAACGGCACGTACAGTGCAGTGATGAACGCCGATTGGCTGCTGCTGATGGTTTGCAGGCCCATGGTTTGCAAGCCATAGCCGAGCATGATCGATACGCCGATCAGCATGCCGGCCTTGAGCTCGGTGAAGGTCAGCCCTGGCAATGCCCGCGCCGAGACCACGCCCACGAACAGTGCAGCTGCAGCAAAGCGCAAGCCGACGAAGAACATCGGGCCACTGACGGTCATCACGTTGTGCACCAGCAGGAAGGTGCCGCCCCACAGCATGGTGATGAACACCAGTACCAGTTCAGCCTTGCTGAGTCGAAAAGTGACGGTGGGGGTCGGTTTGTTGCTGGCCTGGCTCATGGTCTTGCGCACTCGAAGGGGGCGGCGCACAATCGCCGCAAAGTGGGCAGTATACTGCGCAATCTCGACCAGTGAGCAATATAGTGCACAAAGATTCCGCGCACCGCGCATCGGTGCTTCAACATGTCAGCCTCAATGTGCGCAGCCTGCGCAACGCGGCCGGCATGAGCCAGACGACGTTGGCCGAGCGCTCTGGGGTTAGCCGGCGCATGCTGGTGGCGATCGAGGCGGGGGAAAAGAACGTCAGCCTGACCACGCTGGACTTGATCGCCGAAGCCTTTGGGGTGGCATTCAGTACCTTGATCCAGGCGCCTGATCGGCGTGATCCCGGGCGTATCGAAGAGCTGGCCTGGGCGGGTGAGCATCCGCAGAGTCGCGCAGTGTTGCTTGGCACCAGCCCGGCGCGGCGTGAGGTGGAGCTGTGGGAGTGGACCTTGGCGCCTGGCGAGTGCTATTCCAGCGAGGCCGATGCCGAAGGCTGGAGCGAGCAGATTTATGTGGCGCAAGGGCAGCTGACGTTGATCATCGAAGGGGTCGAGCGTCGTTTGCTGGTTGGGCAGTTCCATGTGTTTCCCAGCAACTGCCGGTATGCATACCGCAATGATGGGGCGGTGGCGGTGCGGTTCGTGCGTAATGTGGTGATTTGAGCCTGCAAGCTTTGGGGCTGATGCATAGCCCCAAAGCTTTCGAGCCGATCAGCCTTCAAGCAACTCATCGGTCTTCACGACCTTTGCATAGGCAAATGCCAGCGCCGCCATCGCCGAATCATGAACCTGCGCCGCCGGTACCTGTCTGCCGTCGAACGCCAGCGGCAGGGTCGCACAGGCATCGTGCGCCACGGTCACCTCGTAACCCAGGTCGGCCGCAGCACGGGTGGCGGCATCGATGCACATATGGCTCATGCTGCCGACGATGGTCAGGGCCTCGACGCCATGCCGGTCCAGCGTGTGCTCAAGGTCGGTACCGAGGAAGGCGTTGACCTTGTGCTTGAGCACCACCGGCTCGCCTGCTGCCGGTTCGACCTTGGCGTGAATGGCCGCGCCCTGCGAGCCCGGTGCAAAGAAGGGTGCATCTGCACTGTCGAACTCATGGCGTACATGCACCACCAGGTCGCCGCGCTGGCGCGCGGCTGCCAGCAACCGGGCAGCGTTGTCGGCCGCCTCGTCGGCGCCATCGAGGGTCCATTTGCCGCCCGGGAAATAGTCGTTCTGGATGTCGATGATGATCAGCGCCTGCTTGCTCATGCTGCCTCCTGTGGCAGTAGTCGTTGGTAGGCGTTAGTTATAGGCTGTGTGCACGAACCTGAGGATTGGCGCGAACGACACTATGCGGGCAAAAACTGACATCCCCGCCAGCCTGGACATCGGTCTGCTGCTGTACCCCGGCGTGCAGCGCGCGGCCGTATACGGCCTGGCCGACCTGTTCCTGGTGGCCAACCGGGTTGCGGCCGAACTGGGGGCTGTCGAGCTGCCGCACATTCGGGTCAGCTTCTGGCAGGCCGATGAAGCAGGGCAGTTGCTGCCAACCCCGGATAGCTCAGCGACCGCTGCACCGGGCCTGGGTGTATTGATCATTCCACCAAGCCTTGAGTCGGCCCCGCAAGCCGAGCTGCTTGACCGTCACCGCGCGTCGCTGTGCCGGTTGCACGGGCGCGGTACGGTGCTGGCTTCGGTTTGCATCGGGGTGTTTTTCATTGCCGCCAGTGGGCTACTCGACGGGCGCCCGGCCTGCACCCACTGGAACTACGTACATGCCCTGGCCCAGCGCTTCCCCAAGGTGCGGGTAGAGGCCCGGCAGCCGTTGCTGGACGACGGCGATATCGTGACCTCGGCAGGGTTGATGGCCTGGACTGACCTGGGCTTGCGTCTGCTGGAGCGATTTCTTGGGGCGACGGTGGCGCGAGAGACCGCTCGCTACCTGGCAGTCGAGCCGACGACAGTGCCCTTGCCCGGAGCACTCTTCAGCCCGCGCCTGGACCACGGCGACGAGGCCGTGTTAAAGGTGCAACATTGGTTGCAGGGCAATGGCGGGCAGGATGCTGACCTTGCGGCGATGGCTGCGTGCGCGGGGCTGGAAGCGCGCACCTTCCTGCGGCGCTTTCGTGCCGCCACCGGGCTGCGGCCGACCGAGTATTGCCAGCAGGTGAGGGTAGGGCGAGCCTGCCGTTTGCTGGAGTTCACCCGGCGCAACGTCGAACAGATTGCCTGGGGTGTCGGTTACCAGGACCCGGGTGCGTTTCGCAAGGTGTTCCAGCGCATTACCGGCCTGACGCCGAGTGACTACCGGCGGCGTTTTGCGGTATCAGGTGAGGGGACGCATAAACCACTTGACCTTGACTTTACTTGAGGTTTTACCCTGCTCGGCATCGCGCTGCATGCGTCCGTTACCAGGAGACCGCCGATGTCGGCAATCCCTCATGCCCTTTGGTTCACCCAGATGATCGAGTACGAAGTGCCTAGCATGTGCCAACAAGCATTGGCTCAGGCCTTGGTGGCGCGCAGCGAAGCGCTTGCTGCGCGCTGTGAAGGGCTGCAGGGTGTCAGTGTCCAGGCCAGTGACGATGGCAGCCGGGTGCTGCAATACCTGCAATGGCGGTCACGCCAGGCCTGGTCGGCGGCGGCCGTGTACTTCGTTGAGGAGCCCTTCCTTGAGCTGCTGGGGCAGCATCAGGCGCGCGGGGTGAACTTTGCAGCCTACCAGACGCTGCGCAGTCTGGTGCGCGGCGCCGATGGCGGCCTGCATTGTCAGGTAGGCGAGCTTCAGGCATACCAAGGCGCGTAATGCGGGTAGCGGTCCAGTCGGGCACCGATGACCATTTCGCTGATCCAGGCTGCCAGGATTGAGCTGTAGGCTTTCTGGCTCTGTTCGCTGGACAGCGCGTGGTCGGCCCCGTCGACGATGCGATGGGTGAGTGAATGGGCGCTGATGAATGCCGAGCGGTAGCTCATCAGTGTGCTGTGCGGTACATAGTCGTCCTGTTCGGACTCTACCAGCAAAACGTCCCCGTCGAACTCGGCGCACGCTGCCAGTGCACGGTTGTCCGCCGGGCCAAGCGATTGCTGCCGGTAGGCGTTCAGGCGTTGGCGGTCGAGGGTTTGCTTAGGGGTGTTCCATTCGTCGTCCCAATACATGGCGGGTACCCGCAGGGCCAGCCATTTGACTGGCCGTTGGCGGGTCAGCAGCGTTGCCAGGTAGCCACCATAACTGCTGCCGATGATGGCGATGGCGCTACTGTCCACGGCTGGATGGCTCAGCAGCCGGTCGTAGGCCACCATCAGGTCATGCAGGTTTTGTTCACGCGTGACTGTCAGGCGTTGGCTTTCGGTCTTTTCGTGCCCGCGAAGGTCGAAGGTCATGCACACGCAGCCCAGCCCGGTGATGTGCCGGGCCCGGGCCAGATCACGCTGCTGGCTTCCGCCCCAACCGTGCACGAAGAGGATGCCCGGCATCTTGCTGCCGGGGCTGACCAGGGTGCCGACAATGCTGTCGTTGTCGACTTGCAGTTCAACGGTTTCACTCTGAACGGCCATGTTCGCGAATCCGTGCAAATTTGCTGAATTGTCCGAGTTCACTGTCGTTTCCTTGGTAGAAGAGGGTGGCATCAGCGGGCAGGTCGGGCGTGCCGAACACTTCGTGGGTGGAGGCATGCACCTGCTGCAATGCCGGGTCATCGGCAAATGCCTGCAGGGCCAGCAACTCGGCACTGCTGGCACCGCCCAAGCGCCAGGATTGCTCGAGCACACCGCTACGCAGGTGGCCCTGAGGGCTCATGCCGCGAGCGATGTCGTAGTTGCGCCGTGAGGCGATGAAGCCAGGGAAGTGCTGCTCGGCAGCCTGCTCGTAGGTCATGGCCTGGTTGATCGCCAGGCGCAGGTGGTCTTCCAGGGGGAGTTCCAGCAGCGCTTGATAGTCGCCACGTACCACCACAAGGTCGGAGCCGCCATACACCTCGATGCCCTGGTGGTCATGGGTCAGCTGTTGGGTACCGTGATAGCTGCATGTCAGCCCCGCGACGCGCACTTGGCCGACGCTGAAGGTTTTTACGTCGTTCAGGTCTTCTTCGAGTACCAGCCCCCACACGGCCAGCGCCTGTTCGTCCATATCGTCCAGTAGGGGTTCCAGTGCGTCCGCTGTGCTGATGACATGTTGTCCGCGGCCTGCGCTCGCCAGTACCGGCTTGACCCGTAGCGGGCCGTCGAGCAGCAGCAACTGTGCGGCAGTGCGCGCATCGGCTTTGCTGAACACGGTGTAGCCGCGCAGCAGTGCATCACAAGCCTGTTGGGCGAAGGCATCGGTCCAGCCCGGTGGGAAGCTGGCCTTGGCCGGCAGCGGGTGGGAGATTGCCTTGGTCGCCATGTGGGGGTAGGACACCAGGCCGCCAAACAGATCCTGTTCGCCAAGAATACCCAGGGCGGCATAGCGCCTGTGGTCGATCAGGGTCTCGGTGGGCACGAAGTAGTAGTTATCGTTGGTGTTGGCCTGCTGCCTGAGCACATGTGGGCAACCCAGCAGGCGGGCGAGGCCGTCGGCAAGCTTGAGGTGCACGGCGTGCTCATGCTCGGGCGTTTTCTCGCGGGTGTCGAGCAGCACCACGCCGGTTTTCGAATGCCAGGCACTGGGCATGGTCATTTGCCTGTGGGCAGTGAGTGTACTGTGTGTGAAGCCGCCCCTTTGCGGAAGTTCAGCGGGACTTGATCGGTGGTCCTGAGCGCCTTGTATGAAGTGTCTGATTAGTGCAAGGCGTGGCGGGCAATGCATGCCGTGTCTTGGTCGTCGCGATTGCAGGGTTCTGGCGGCTGTTCCATTATCGGCACATTGGATCAACCGTGATGTTGCCGCAGGAGAGCGCATGAACGTCCAGACCACCCTTGAGCAAAGCGTGCCACAGCGCCTGGCACGCGTGCGCCAGGCCATGGCGGCAGAGGGCATCGATGCCTTGCTGGTGCCTTCGGCCGACCCCCACCTTTCCGAATACCTGCCCGGTTACTGGCAGGGGCGTCAGTGGCTCTCGGGTTTCCACGGCTCGGTCGGCACACTGGTAGTTACCCCGGGGTTTGCCGGCTTGTGGGTAGATAGCCGCTACTGGGAGCAGGCGGAACATGAGTTGGCTGGCAGCGGTATTGAGCTGATGAAGCTTTTGCCGGGCAAACCCGGGGCACTGGAGTGGCTGGGTGAAAACGTCGAGCTCAACGGCAGTGTCGCGGTGGATGGTGCGGTCATGGCGTTGGCTTCGGCACGCCAGTTGGTCGAACGGTTGAAAGTGCGTGGTGCGCGGTTGGTGACTGACAAGGACTTGCTGGAGCAGGTCTGGGATGGGCGCCCGGCGTTGCCCGGCAACCCGGTGTACCAGCACTTGCCACCTCATGCCACGGTGAGCCGGGCGGAAAAACTCACGCAGTTGCGCCAAGGCATGCAAGCCAAGGGCGCGGACTGGCATTTCATTGCGACCCTCGATGACATCGCCTGGCTGTTCAACCTGCGTGGCAGCGATGTCTCCTACAACCCGGTGTTCCTGGCCTTTGCCTTGATCAATCAGCAGCAGGCCATCCTGTTCGTTGGCCAGGACAAGATGGATGCGCATTTGCGCCAAGTGCTGGCAGCCGACGGCATCGAGGTGCGCGACTACAGCGAGGCTGGCAAGGCTTTAGGTGCCGTACCGGCCGGTAGCAGGTTGCTGGTGGACCCGGCACGGGTCACCTGTGGCCTGCTGGAAAACCGTTCGGCAGAGGTTGTGCTGATCGAGGGGATCAACCCCACCACCCTGAGCAAGTCATGCAAAGGTGATGAAGACCTTGTTCACATCCGTCAGGTCATGGAGCAGGATGGTGCGGCCTTGTGCGAATTCTTCGCCTGGTTCGAGGCCAGCCTGGGGAAAGAGACTATCACCGAGCTGACGATTGACGAGCGACTGAGTGCCGCCCGTGCTCGGCGCCCGGGTTTCGTATCGCTGAGTTTCTCGACCATTGCTGCCTTCAATGGCAACGGTGCCATGCCGCATTACCGCGCTACCGAGCAGTCGCACGCGGTCATCGAGGGCGACGGGCTTTTGCTGATCGATTCGGGCGGGCAGTACCTGGGCGGCACCACCGACATCACACGCATGGTGCCGGTGGGCAACCCCAGCCACCCGCAGAAGCAGGATTGTACCCGGGTACTCAAGGGCATGATTGCCCTGTCGCGTGCCACCTTTCCGCGTGGGGTGCTGTCGCCGTTGCTCGACGCCATTGCTCGTGCACCGATCTGGGCAGACCAGGTGGATTACGGCCACGGTACCGGGCATGGGGTAGGTTACTTCATGAATGTGCATGAAGGGCCACAGGTCATTGCCTACCAGGCGGCACCTGCACCGCAGACGGCGATGCAGGCGGGCATGATCAGCTCGATCGAGCCAGGTACGTATCGCCCGGGGCAATGGGGTGTACGCATCGAGAACCTGGTGGTCAATCGCGAAGCCGGCAACAGTGCATTTGGCGGCTTCCTGAACTTCGAGACGTTGACATTGTGCCCGATCGACACCCGCTGCCTGCTAGCCGAACAGCTGTCAAAAGAAGAGGTGGAGTGGTTGAACCGCTATCACACCACGGTGCGTGAGCGCCTGGCGCCGTTGCTCAAGGGTGACGCCTTGGCCTGGCTAGAGACGCGTACCGCGCCGCTGTAACGGCAAATGAAAAGGGCAGCTTGTGAGCTGCCCTTTTTTCTACTTGCAGATGACGATCATGCTGCGGCTGGTGTAACCCGCCGGGTTGATGCCGAACAAGTAATCGCCGGCTTCTTCATCGCTGTCGCCCGAGCGTGCGATGACCCGGTAGCCGCGTGTGCTGCAAGAGCTCGCGGCTTTGCTGTAGCAGTTGTCCCACGAAGAGGAGAGGCCGGAGCAGTTGATATGCAGGCCCTTCTTGCCCCTCTTGACCTCAGTCTTGGCCGTGGCGGCACATCCAGCAATAGCCAAGATGGCCAGGATGAGAAAAATACGTTTCATTCCTGTCCTTAAATGCAGGGCCGATCAGCTGTCGTCTGGCCCTGTCGTTATCGCTTCGGTTCTTCCTGAAATTTCCCCAGCGTCCCTGTTCGGTTCAGTAGATAGCGTAAAGATGATGATTCTGTGACAGCTTAATCAGCGAGACGGATCGCTACAATCTTTAATCCTGTCTCAAATGAAAATATTTCTCATATCAGTCTGCTGCGACGGCTGGGGCGGGCTCCTTGCGCATGGAGAGCGTGGTGCCGACAGAGGCCGTAATAATTGCCAGAATCGCCAGCCATTGGGTAACCGTCAGCACTTCGCCCAGGAAGAGCAGGCCGGACAACGCCCCGAATGCCGGTTCGATGCTCATGAGGGTGCCGAAGGTCCGAGCCGGAATGCGCGTGAGGGCAACCATCTCCAGGCTGTAGGGCAGTGCGGTGGACAGTATCGCCACGCCCAACGCCATGGGGATGACAGCGGGCGTGAGCAGCGCACTGCCCGCGTGGACAATGCCGATGGGGGCGACGAACAGTGCAGCGACCACCACGCCGAGCGCGGCGCTCTGGATGCCGTGTTCGGCCCCGGCACGCTGGCCGAACAGAATGTACAGGGCCCAGCACACGCCAGCCCCCAGCGCGTAGATAGCACCGGCCGGGTCGAGTGCCTGGCCACTGTGCCCTGCTGGCAGCAACAGCAGCAGGCCGGCGATGGCCAGGGCAATCCACAGAAAGTCGATTGGCCGGCGTGAAGAGAAGATCGCCACGGCGAGCGGCCCAGTGAACTCCAGTGCAACGGCAATGCCGATGGGCACCGTTTGCAGCGCCATATAGAAGAGGAAGTTCATGCCACCCAGGGCCATGCCATAGATGACCACGTTACGCAGGGTGTTGGCGGTCATGCGTACCCGCCACGGGCGCAATATAAGCAGCATGATGATGCTGGCGAATATCAGGCGCAGGGCGGTGGTACCTTGTGCGCCGATAATGGGGAACATGCTTTTGGCCAGGGAGGCACCCGATTGAATCGATGCCATGGCGATAAGCAGCAGCCCAATCGGGAAGAGGGTGGCGGCCAGGCTGCGGGGCTGGGTGTTCATTTCTGCGCGGCGATCCTTGGGCGGGGTGGGTGATGAGCAATATAGTGCGCAATTGATGGGGCGCGTGGTAGCCCTGAAGCGCCTTCGGCATAAATATTTCAAAACATTGAAATTAAGGGTTGACCTCCTTGAAGGCGGCCCTATAATGCGCACCACTCCAACGCGGTAGCGAAGCAAAGCTAGCGACCCTGTTGAGT